>JAMOTW010000063.1 GCA_027062125.1 Thermococcus sp. | reverse complement strand
AGGTTTGACCCTGGCGGCGGCGGGCCTTACCGAGGAGGCCGCCAAGAGGGAGGGCTTTGAGGTAATAGTCGGCTACGGGAAGGGACCGGACAGGCACCCGGCGAAGTTCCCGGACACGTCAATGGTGACCGTGAAGCTCATATTCTCCCGCGACAGGGGGGCAATACTCGGCGCCCAGATAGCGGGCGGAAAGAGCGTCGGCGAGATGATAAATATCCTCGCGCTGGCTATCCAGAAGAGGCTGACCGCGAGCGAGCTGTACACCCTGCAGATAGCGACCCACCCGCTCCTGACCGCCTCCCCCGTTGGCTACCAGATACTCCAGGCCGCCGAGGATGCCCTGGCGAAGCTGAGAGCCTGAAGGATCATACAATTTCATCTCTTCTTTTTGTTTGGTTCCTGGAAAAGCTTCACCAGAAACTTTACAGTGACAAGCTTTTGGAAAAAGCTTGACCAAAAGTTCGTAGCTCTTCACCCAAAGGCTCGGATGAAAGAGATTTTGCTCACAAGCCCCCACCTTTCAGAAGAGGACGCATCCAGATAAGAACCATAACCGAGGGTTTACTTCCCTTTTGACGCCCTGCGGGCGTCTATTTGAAGTTAACCCCCAATCAAGAAGCAAATCGAAAGGTTCTCAACTTTAAAACGGCCGATTGAGTAAGAAATCACACAGAATTGAGCCACGAAAAAGGAGCTACCAACTTTGATGAGACTTTGCCAACAGCCTTTAAGAAAGGCTGGCGAAAAGAACGCCCTTCTCACCAACGGGCAAAAAGTCAGTCGTGCATTCTCGAATTTGGAAATTCAACGCGAGTTTAGCATTGAAGGAGTCCCTTGAACTAGTTTCAACTAATTTTTGGCGTCCTTCGGACGCCTCTTTAGAGTGAAACTCTCCCCAAAGAGCAAGTCGAAAAGAAACTCCCCCTACTTGCTGGATTTCAAAAAAGCCCTTAACCTTCCGCCAGCGTTGAAGCTTTTGGAAAAAGCTTCACCAAAAGCTCGTGATTCCTCTTTTGGGCTCCTCTGCAATGAGATTTCAAAATCAAGCCCGCCGTTGAAATTCTGAATTCACTTGTTAAAGGCTTTTTACGCGCGGGTTCTGCTTGAACCGCACTCCGGAGGAGTGCTAAAGACGTGAACCCCTTTAAAAGGCGCTTTTAAATGAATTCACTACTCCAAAAGAGCAACTCAAAAAGAAATCCACTCAAAGAACAACACTTCAAAAGGAATCACAAACCTTGGTCAAACTTCGCGCAGGCGAAGTTTGTAACTGGCGCCCCGGCGGGGATTTGAACCCCGGACCTCGAGGTCCGCAGCCTCGCGCCCTATCCAGACTAGGCCACCGGGGCATCTGCCAGCTAACCATTCTCGGGAACGCTTTATAAATTTAACCGTCTCAGCGCACCGAAAGATTTATAAAGCGGCCGGGGGTGAGTATGTAACGGGCCGTGGAGTGCGGTGGTAGTCTAGCCTGGTCTAGGACAGCGGCCTGCCACGCCGCTGGCCCGGGTTCAAATCCCGGCCACCGCACCACAATTCGTTTCTGGTGGAATTGAGGGCAACGGACCAGAATTCGTATAGGTCTCCGTTGGATTCATTTGTGCATTCTCACCAGGGGTAAAAGAGCACTATCATCAAAACCACCGCAGTTCCCAAACCCACAAGCATGGCGCAGATCGGTGCCATTCTACCGCTACACATCGTTGCGGCGACGAGGCCGGCGCTGGGGATAAAGAAGAGGATGAGCGGGGACACAAAATACCTTCCCGCATCCATCGGGAACCTGTTCATGATGAGTTTTGCCCCCCAGCAGGGCTTTGGGTTCAGATGTTTAAATGCGGTCAGGTTTGTGAGGGTGTATTGAACCACCGCAGTGTGGTTTTTGCCGTCTATTACGATGTAAGCGCTCACGTTCAATACCGGGGGTACTTCGGCGAGATACTGCGGATGGGAAACTCCCACCTTGGGGTTGTTTCTCGCGTGATAGAATATTATCGGCGTCTTCTGGAGCTCCGTAACGTAGTATTCACCGTCATCAAGACGGTAGATTTCACCCTCTTTCTCGATGGGGATGAAAAACCCAAAGTTTGGGTCGTTGGGAGAAACGTAAAGATAACCCATGAAGGTGTGGGGATGAATGACGAGCACCATGACCAGGAACCCCACTGCTGCACCAAAGAGAAATGGAAATACCTCCGCCCGCCCCATCGAGTTTCCTTAGGTTTGTGATGTTCTTAAGCTTTGCCCAGCCCCGGGAACCAGACCTTCTTGCCCTTCCGTTCCTTCTCCTCGTCCCACTCTACGAGTATCTTAACTGCCTCGCTCGCGACGAGGGCAGCCTCCTTTTCCCCCGCCTTGCCGAACTCGTTGGTAACGCGGTTGGCGAAGACGGCGCAGACGCAGCCGGCCCTCAGGCCGTAGATGTTGGCGAGTGTGTAGAGTGTCGCGGCCTCCATCTCAAAGTTCGTGACGTTGGCCTGCCTGAGGTCGTCCATTATGTTCCTAGCGAAGCTCGGGAAGTAGCCGTTGAGGCCCGGCCTCCCCTGCCCGAGGTAGAAGCTGTCGGTCGAGGCTGTGATGCCGATGTGGTACTTAACACCGAGGGTCTCAGCGGCTTCAATCAGTGCGAGGGTAACCTCGAGGTCCGCAACGGCCGGATACTCGACGCGAACGTACTGCTTTGAGGTTCCCTCGAGCCTAACAGCTGCCTTCGCTATGATGAGGTCCCCTATCTCCATTCCCGGCTGTATCGCGCCGGTTGAACCGACGCGGATGAAGGTATCGGCCCCTATAGCCGCCAGCTCCTCGATCGCTATAGCCGTCGAGGGGCCACCTATTCCCGTCGAGGTAACGCTTATGGGAACCCCCTTGTATTTCCCGGTGTGCGTTCTGTACTCGCGGTGGAAGGCTATCTCCCTCGCCTCGTCCCAGAGGGAGCTTATCTTGGGGACCCTCTCGGGGTCTCCTGGAAGGAGAACGTACCTTGAAACGTCCCCCGGCTTGCAGGCTATGTGGTACTGGTAGCCCTCCTCTGTCTGAGGTCTCTCAGCCGAAACGAACTTCTCCACCATGGCAACCACCTTTTTATGCTCCTGTGAGTTAGTTATTCCCGCCACAGCCTAAAAATCCTTGGGTGGTATCATGCTCGTCTGCTCACGCTGCGGAATGGAGTACCCGGAGACGTTTCGCCTGACCTGCGACTGTGGCGGAACGTTGCTCGTGGAGAGGGAGTACTACGACTTCTTCGGCAACCTCCTCCCCTACCTCGACATGAGGAGGTACCTCAACTTCCTACCCATCGGCGGGAACTACCTCCCTCCAGCTATCCCTGCCATAACCCCCGTCGGCGCCCTCCAGATGGGCTCCGTCATCGCGCTCTTCAAGCTCGAGTACCTCCAGCCCAGCGGCTCCTTCAAGGACAGGGGCACCTACGTCACCGTGGCAAAGCTCATGGAGGAGGGCATCACGGAGGTCGTCCTCGACAGCTCCGGCAACGCGGCTTTGAGCATGGCCCTCTACTCCCTCCCGGCAGGGATAACAACCCACCTGTTCGTCTCCTACGATACGATGCCCGGGAAGCTCTCCCTCCTCGCGAAACTCGGCGCGTTCATACACTTCGTCGATGGGGACAGGATGGCCGTCCACGAGAGGGCAGTGGAGTTCGCCGAGAGCGAGGGGCTAACCTACGTCTCCCACTGGCTCAACCCGTACTTCATCGAGGGGACGAAAACTGTCGCTTTCGAGGCCTACGAGCAGGTGGGCCTTCCAGATTATGTCCTTGTGCCAACCGGGAGCGGGACGCTCCTCCTCGGCCTCTGGAAGGGATTCATGGAGCTGAAACGGATGGGTGAAATCCCAGAACTCCCGAGACTGATCGCGGTTCAGGCTTCCGGTTACGAGAGCCTCTGCAAACGCTCCTCCGAGATAAACGGCTTCGCCGACGGTATAGCCATTCCGGAACCACCCCGAGTGGACGAGATGAGGCGTGCCCTGGAGGAGACGAACGGCCTCTGCGTGAGTGTCACTGAGAAAGAAACCGAAGAAGCATGGGACTGGCTCAGACGGGCGGGCTTTCTCGTTGAGCCTACCTCAGCCGTCGTTCTCTCGGCCATGTGGAAGCTGGTCGAAACCGGTGAAATCCCCGACGGTTCGAAGGTACTCCTGCCCTTGACGGGCTCGGGCCTTAAACTAACCGAAGGTATTTAAACTCTCCCGGCGTATGGAGGATGGAGGTGGAAGAATGGAAGTGAGGTATCCGGCTGTTGCAGGTTCGTTCTATCCCGCTGACGGGGAACTGGTGGAGATGCTGGAGGAGTTCTTCAGGGACCTCGGCGAGGAGGGAAGCGAGAGGAGGATTACTGCCGGCGTTGCGCCCCACGCGGGCTACGTCTTCTCGGGCTTTACCGCCTCGAGAACGTACAAGGCTATCTTTGAAGACGGTCTCCCGGAGACCTTCGTCATCCTCGGGCCGAACCACACTGGCCTCGGCTCTCCGATAGCGGTCTACCCCTCCGGTAAATGGCTAACCCCGCTCGGCGAGATTGAAATCGATGCCGAAATGGCAAAAGCGATAGCGAAGCTCTCTGGAATAGCCGACCTCGACGAGCTGGCCCACAAATACGAGCACTCGATAGAGGTCCAGCTCCCCTTCATCCAGTACCTTAGTGAACTCGCCGGAAAGGAAGTTAGAATAGTACCGATAGCCCTCGGCATTCAGGACGAGGAGGTTTCCGAAGACCTGGGGAGGGCAGTATTTGAAGCCTCGCAGGAGCTCGGCAGGGACGTTGTCGTTATTGCGAGCACCGACTTCATGCACTACGGCCCGATGTACGGCTACGTGCCCTTCAGAGCCAGAGCCGATGAGCTCCCCCACAGGATAAAGGAGTGGGACTTCCGTGTGATAAGGAGAATCCTCGACTTCGACGTTAAGGGCATGTTCAGGGAGCTCCGTGAGATGAACCACACCATGTGCGGGCCTGGCGGAGTCGGAACTGCGATGGTTTACTCCCGCCTTGTCGGAGCGCTTGAGGCCGAGCTGCTGCACTACACGACGAGCTTCGAGGTCAGCCACTCTACGGATGCAATCGTAGGCTACGCGAGCATCGTCTTCAGGCGGTGAACGAAAAGGCCATAAGGGGCTTTTCCCATTTTTCACACATGAACCTGGAAGATGCCGTGGAGAAAATCCTTGAGCTCGGTGGGGATAGGGTAAAGTTCATAATTCTCTTCGGCTCTCAAGCGCGCGGTGAGGCGAGGGGGGACAGCGACATAGACCTGTGCGTTTACTACGAGGGAAGCCCCAAAGAGGCCTTTAGGTTCAGGGAACTCGTTCTTGGGCATCTATCCGACAAATACGACGTTCAGATTTTTCAGCTCCTTCCAGTTTATCTCAAAAAAGAGTGCCTCAGGGGCAGAGTCCTCTTCTGCAGGGACGAAACTTTCCTATATGACGTCGCCTATGAAACCCTAAAGGAGTGGGGGGACTTCAGGCGATACTACTACGACTACCTTGGACTGGAGGCGATAGAATGAGGGTTGAGTTGATACGCTCCAAAATCGAGGAGATCCTTGAGAGCCTCAAGCTGATAGAGGAAAACCTTCCAGATGATTTTGAAACTTTTGAGTCCCTCGGGATAGTTAAGGACGGAATCTACAAGCGCACTGAGTTTGCAATCCAGAACGTCATTGATATCTGTGCAATAATAAACTCCGACCTGAGGCTCACGATGCCCGAAAGGGAGGAGGACGTTTTTGAAGGTCTCGTGCGTGCTGGGATAATTCCCCGGGACATGGCGAATAAGCTCAGGCTCATGAAGGGCTTCCGCAATATCCTAGTCCACAGGTACGGAAAAATTAACGATGAGCTGGCTTTTGAGGTTCTCCATGAGCACTTGGAGGACATTTACGAGTTTGTTGAGCTGATAGAGAAACTTCTAGAGGGTCGAAGGTGAGTGTCTTCAGGCGGTGAACGAAAAGGCCATAAGGGGCTTTTCTTATTTTCTACCATGCAGACCACACGCGTTAGAACACTCGAGGATGTTCAAAAAATCCTGCGTGTTCACGGGAAGGAACTGAGTGAAAAATACGGTGTTAAGCGTATTGGTATATTTGGTTCCTATTCACGAAACGAGCAGAGAATGGACAGCGATGTTGACATTCTCGTGGAGTTCGAACGGCCCGTTGGGTTGATAACGTTCGTTCGCCTCCAGGAGTACCTTGAGAGGCTCCTCGGGGTTAAGGTTGACCTTGTAACCAAGGGCGCCCTGAAGAAGCGCCTCAAAGAACGTATCCTTAAAGAGGTGAAATACGTATGAGGGACCCACTTCTCTATGTCGAGGACATTCTTGAGGCTATTGGGAAAATCAAAAAATACACTGAGGGAATGACCTTTGATGACTTTGTGGAGGACGAGAAAACCGTTGATGCTGTAATTCGAAACCTTGAGATAATTGGGGAAGCGGCAAAACACATCCCTGCAGAATTCAAGGCCCTTCATCCAGAAGTCCCTTGGAGGGAAATTGCAGGAATGCGTGATAGGTTGATTCACGCTTACTTTGGAGTTGACCTATCACTCGTCTGGTACACTGTCCAGAAAGAGCTTGATGAGCTGGAAACTGCCATGAGGAAGCTTTTGGAGGGTCAAAGATGAGGGTTCTGGCATCTGCCCCGGCTAAAATTATACTCTTCGGCGAGCACAGCGTTGTCTACGGAAAGCCTGCCATAGCGGCGGCCATAGACCTCAGAACCTACGTGTGGGCGGAGTTCAACGATAGGGGTGCGATAAAGATAGAGGCCAAGGACATACGCGTTCCGGGCCTTACCGTTTCGTTCTCCGAGGACGAGATTTACTTCGAGAGCGACTACGGTAAAGCCGCCGAGGTTCTCAGCTACGTCCGTCAGGCGATAGAGCTGGTGAGAGAGGAAGCCGATGCGAACGGTAAGGGTGTAACTGTCTCGATAACCTCACAGATTCCCGTTGGGGCCGGTTTGGGTTCCTCAGCCGCAGTGGCGGTAGCCACCATCGGAGCCGTCTCAAAGCTCCTCGGCCTTGAGCTGACCAACGAGGAGATAGGAAAGCTGGGCCATAAGGTCGAGCTCCTCGTTCAGGGGGCATCGAGCGGGATTGACCCCACCGTATCTGCCATAGGCGGCTTCATCCACTACGAGAAGGGGAACTTCGAGCACCTGCCCTTCATGGAGCTGCCCATAGTCGTCGGCTACACGGGTTCGAGCGGGTCAACGAAGGAACTGGTGGCCATGGTGAGGGGAACCTACGAGGAAATGCCCGAGGTCATAGAACCGGTGCTCGTTGCAATGGGCAAGATAGTCGAGAAGGCCAGGGGGGTAATAATCTCCGACCTCGACGAGGAGCTCCGCTTCGCCCAGCTCGGAAGACTCATGAACATCAACCACGGCCTCCTAGATGCCCTCGGGGTCTCGACCAAAAAGCTCAGCGAGCTGGTCTACGCCGCGAGGGTTGCCGGAGCGATAGGGGCGAAGATAACCGGCGCCGGCGGTGGCGGCTGTATGTACGCCCTGGCCCCGGAGAACCAGAGTGAGGTTGCAACCGCCATAACGATAGCCGGTGGAACGCCGATGATAACGAGGATAAGCCGCGAGGGACTCAGGATAGAGGAGGTTCTGCCATGATAATCGTAAAAATCGGCGGTAGCGTCTTCAGCGATAAGAAGGGTGAGCCTGAGAACTTTGACCACGAGACCGTGGGGAACATAGCGAAGGAGCTAGCCAAGTTCTATCCCCGCGAGGACTTCATCATCGTCCACGGTGGCGGGAGCTTCGGCCACCATTACGCCAAGAAATACGGAATCAGAGATGGCCTTCCCGAGGACTGGGATACTGCCAACTTCAAGAGGATAGGCTTCACAGAGACACATCAGGCCATGCTCCGGGCAAACGCGAACTTCATCAAAGCGTTCGTCCGTGAGGGTTTGCCGGCCTTCTCCGTCTCGACCTCCTCCGTCTTCATAACCGAGAACGGTGAGGTCGCCTACGGAGACCTTGAGGTCGTGGAAAGGCTGCTGGAGCTCAGGTTCATTCCCATTCTCTTTGGGGACGTCTCAATAGACCTCGTAAAGGGCATCGACATACTCTCCGGCGACCAGATAATCACTTACCTAACCAAGATGCTTGAGCCGGACAAGGTCATCTTCCTCATGGACGTTGACGGAATCTACGACGGCAGGCCCGGCGAGGGGAGACTGATTCAGAACCTCAGCAGGGAGGAGATAGATTCCCTCCTCGAAAGACTGCACTGCACGGCGGCTGGAACCGACGTCACCGGCGGAATCTGCAACAAGCTGGAGGAGGCAAAGAAGATAGCAGAGCACTCGGAGGTCTGGTTCGTCAATGGAAAGGTTCCGGGAAGGCTAAGCGGGGCGATAAGGGGCGACGGCTTTGGAACGAGAATCAAAAGGTAACGCCCGCAAATCGTAAACTTTTTATTTCCATTGAGTTACTCCCTCTGGGTTGCGAATGAGAAAGAAGAAACTGATTGCAGTGGTCTTCGTCCTGGCGTTCCTGGTTTTTGAGCTGTCCCTTAAACTGGGCTATCTGGGGTATTTCATGGCCAAACCCGGGGACCTGAATCTTGAGAGTTCCGTATCAGAGACACCTAATGGCAGTGTTTTTGTCATCGGGTGGGATATTGAACTAAAAGCCCTGGACAGGATTGTGAACGGCAACGACATTGTCCTTGTTTTCTATCCTTCCGGCGTTCGTGTTTCGGATGAATTCTGGCCGCTGTTTAAGGGGTTTCCCAAGCTCAACTTAACCGTTCGTACTGGAAAAGGGGATGAAGTGCCCGGCAGGGTGGGTTATAATGTGTGGTATTACCCCACTCCCGGATTCGCCACACCGAAGGTTGAGCTGATAAGGGCGGTATACGTGGCTTCCGACGATGTTGATGGTGGGAGAATTGAGCTTCCCCTTATTCCAGCGAACATCTCAAAATGCTCAACGATTCCGGTCATATTCGCTTATTTCCATGACATCGGTGGGGGCGATGTTGATCCGGGATACGTTGAGCTCAGACCGAAGCTTCGTTTCGGTCCTGGATATCCTGTCTTTGGGAACGAATCCTTGGAATTCTTCTTCGAATTCAACTTCTCGGCGTGGATTGACTCCACCGGTGGCTGGGTGGAGGTCAGGGTCTTCAACGTGACGCTCCCGTGTGAGGGCGGCTGATTATCCCCAGGCTTCCTTTATCTTTATGTACGCCTCCGCGGAGCCTATCGAATGGAAGCGACCGAGATGAACCCTCTGCCATCCGAGCACGCGTCCTCTCTCATCCGTTAGGGTGGCTTCCCTCC
>JAMOTW010000062.1 GCA_027062125.1 Thermococcus sp. | reverse complement strand
CTTTTGACATCAGACGGGGTATCAACATCAGTCCAGGGAAGGCCGTCCACGAAGGTCACCGGGAGCCTTGCCCTCTTCACGACCTCGCTGAGGGGATAGTCGCCGTTCCGCTCCCGCTCAAGTTCTGCTGTTACCTCAAAGATGCTCTCATCGAGGACGAAGAAGCCAGTATCCACTGCATCCCACTCTCTGAGGGACTTGCCTATATCCTCAACTCTGCCGTCTCTGACCTTCACCTTGGTGGCCTCGCCCACCTCGGTCCATCTCGGCCTTCTGTCGGCGATGAGGCCGTTCCCTTTCACTGCTTCCGCGACGAACTCCTCGCCGTAGACGTGGTCGCTCATAACGAGAATGAACCTTCCCGAGACGTGTTCCCTGGCGAGGTGAAGGGAGTGCCCGTTGCCCTTCTCTGGCTCAGGGTTTATCACAAGCTCGGCGCTGAAGCCGTGTTTCTCTATGAACTCCCTGTAAAGTCCTGCATACCCTTCGTTTGTGACGATTACAAACCTCTCAACGCCGTTCTTTTGGAGAAGGTAGATAGTCCTGTACAGAATCTCCCTTCCTGCAACTCTAATAAGCCCCTTAGGCTTCCCGCCCATCCTCGTGCCAAGGCCGGCCGCGAGAACCACTGCCGTCTTTGGGGTCATTGGCACCACCTTTTTAAGGCCCTTTTCTGTGGCCCTACTGAGAGAACCAAAGTTAAATTAACTTCCAGTAATTTAAAGATTTCGGTGGTGGAAATGCGAGTTGCGGTCCTGTACTCCGGCGGAAAGGACTCGAACTACGCCCTCTACTGGGCACTAAAGCAGGGTTTTGATGTCAAATACCTCGTCTCGATGGTCAGCGAGAGCGATGAGAGCTACATGTACCACGTGCCAAACATTCACCTTACCGAGCTCCAGGCGAGGGCGGTAGGAATCCCGCTCGTCAAGGGGTTCACGAGCGGCGAGAAGGAGAAGGAAGTCGAGGATCTGAAGGCCGTCCTCGAGGGCCTGAAAATTGACGGCGTCGTTGCCGGGGCTCTGGCCAGCGAGTACCAGAAGAGGCGCGTTGATAGAGTTGCTGAAGAGCTCGGTATCGAGAGCTTCGCCCCGGCATGGCACCGAGACCCGGTTGACTACATGCGCGAGCTGATCGAAATCTTCGACATCGTGATGGTTGGTGTCTCGGCCTATGGCTTGGACGAAAGCTGGCTCGGGAGGAAGATAGACGGGAAGGCCCTGGAAGAGCTGGTAAGGCTCCACGAGAGGTACAAAGTCCACGTGGCCGGAGAAGGAGGTGAGTTTGAAACTTTCGTGAGGGACGCGCCGTTCTTCAAAGCTAAGATAGTTTTCGACGAGGTCGAGAAAAAGTGGGATGAGCTTGGTTATTCGGGAGTGCTGGAAGTTAAGAAGGCTCACCTTGAGAAAAAGTGACAAAAGGCTTATTAAAAGAAACGCGAGAGTTACCCTCGGTGATAGTGTGATAGAGGTTGAGAACCTCGTCAAGCGCTTTGGCGGCAAGATTGCGGTCAAAGGTTTATCCTTCACTGTCCGCAACGGTGAAATCTACGGCCTCCTTGGGCCAAATGGGAGCGGGAAGAGCACAACGATGAAGATTCTGGCGGGAATAATCCCTCCGAGCGAAGGGCGGGTTCTCGTTGAGGGAATTAATGTTGCCGAAAACCCGCTCGAGGTTAAGAAAATAGTCGGCTACATCCCCGAGACGCCAGTCCTCTACGAGAGCCTCACACCGATGGAGTTCTTCTCCTTCGTTGGGAGCATAAGGGGAATCCCAAAGCCCGAGCTGGAAGAGCGCGTCGAAAGGCTCGTGAGGGCCTTCGGAATAGGGGAATACCTGAACGAGCTGATAGGGACGCTCAGCTTCGGAACCCAGCAGAAGGTTTCTATCATAGCGGGCCTTCTCCACGATCCCAGAGTTTTGGTCCTCGATGAGGCAATCAACGGCCTCGACCCAAAGAGCGCGCGCATAATGAAGGAGCTCCTCACAGACTTCAAGAAAGAGGGAAAGAGCATCGTCTTCTCGACGCACATACTGGCGGTGGCCGAGGTCATCTGCGACAGGATAGGCATAATCTACAACGGCGAGCTGATAGCAGAGGGAACTCCCGAGGAGCTCAAGCGCTTCGCCCACGAGGAGAGCC
>JAMOTW010000061.1 GCA_027062125.1 Thermococcus sp. | reverse complement strand
CCCTTCAGCTCGCTGGGGTTGGAGAATGGCCCCTCCGGAAAGGCCAGGCTCACGGTTCCAGGCGGCAGGATCCCCTTCTGGCCCACGTCGCTGTCCACGATGGCAACCCTGAGGCCGGCCTCGATCAGCCCGTTGGCGAGGAACGTCAGCAGGGTTGTCTTGCCACTGTCGGTTCCACCGATGAGCATCACCTTTAGGGGACCGGAGCCGGATGAGAGCCTCTCAAGGAGCGCAAACCTGTCCTCGGGAACGTCCGTGGTGTAGGCCGCTTTGTTCATGAGAGAACCTCCGGGGGAGAAATTAAAAACCTAACCCCCGGCCGCGGAGGGTTGGCGGTCGGAAGGCAATGAAAAGACTTATAAGATGCATCGAACCTCAAGGATTATAGGCCCGGTAAAATTTGACATTGGCCGGGGAAATAGTTGGTTTAATAAAGGTGTAAATACGAATCATGACAAGGAGGTTTAAAAATGGAGGAGAAGGCCACCCTTACCCCGAGGCAGATCAGACTGCTCAGGAAGTTCTATGAGGAGGGCAGAACCATAGAGGTTCACACCGTTGAGAAGACCCAGGACGAGCTGGCGGAGGAGCTCGGAATAACAAGGCAGGCCCTCAGCAACCACCTCAAGGTCCTCAAGGAGCTCGGTTACATAAGGACCGGAAGGGGCTTCATAGACCTCACAGACAAGGCCCTCGATCTGCTCGGCGAGAAGAAGGGCGACGTCTTCGTTTTCGTCAGGATAGAGCCCACCAAGAGGAGGAGCGTCTACGAGGCCATAAAGAAGCTTAAGATAAAGAAGATCTACCGCGTCACCGGCGACATCGACCTCATAGTAGAGGCCGACAAGACCAGGCTCGACGAGATACTCGAGGAGATATCCTCACTCGACGGCGTCAAGGAGACCATCACCCACATTGTCCTGGAGGTTCTCTAATTTCCGTGGGGGCTTCTTTTCCCTCAGCTTCTTCTCCATCATCAGCCTAAGCCTATCAAGGTTCTTCCCGAACTTCGCGGATATCGGCACGAAGGTCTCGTCGATCTCCGAGTAGGGGACCCCGAACTTCTCGGCGAGGAAGTTTATCGTTCGCTGGAGGTTCTTTATCTTGTCGAGCTTGTTCACCGCCACTATCGTGGGTATGCCAAGCTCCCTCAGGAACTGATAGAACTCGACGTCGATGGGTATCTCCCCGCGCTTCTCCCAGCGCTCGATTATCTCAGGCGCGGCCTTGCCGTCTATGACGAGGACGGCGAGCTCTATCTCGTCCGCGTTCTCCTCTATAAAGCGCACTATCTCGTCCTTGACCCTCTCCTGGACCCTCCTGGGAACGCCGCTCATGAAGCCGAAGCCAGGCATGTCAACTATGGTCCTCCCCCTCCAGTTGACCTCGGTGGGCTTCCTCGTCACTCCCGGCCTCTTCCCGCGCTTGACCCACTTTCCGGTCAGGCGAAATATGAGCGTGCTCTTTCCAACGTTCGAACGTCCCGCGAAGATTATCATGTCTCTCACCAAGATGGGGTCGGAGGGGAGCTTATAAAACCTTCCCGGTGGTGGAAAAGGTTAAGTATCCGTTCGGATAAAATTGGCCCGGTGGTGTTCTATGCCCGAAGGTAGTGAAGCCAAGGCGAACCAGCTCATCAACAAGTTCGTGATTTCTCTCACCGAGGGGAGGATACTCGGCTACGTTACGGACATCAACGTCGAGGTTGAGGGCGACCAGTTCTACTTCATTCTGAAGATGAAGGAGATAGAGAACCTCGGCAAGGGGCAGAGCATGTTCTCAAGCGAGAGGAAGCTGAAGATAAGGCCGAACGACATAGTCAACGTTGGGCCGGACGTTATAATCCTCGGCAACGGCAAGGTTCCGCCGCTGAGGGAGATAGAGAGGCTCAACCAGATAGCGGAGGAGTACAACACACTGGTGAGGGAGCTCGAGTCAAAGGAGAAGCTCATCGAGAAGACCAAGGAGGAGAACTACTCGCTCACCAAGCAGCTGGACGAGCTCCAGCGCGAGCTGAGAAAGCTCCAGATCATGAAGGAGGACTTCGAGCACCTCAAGGAACAGCTCGTCCGCCAGGAAGGTCAGCTCGAGATGGCCAAGGAGTACATAAGGCTCCTCGAGGGGCTGAGACACGACATAGACAAGATAAAGGAGGACGTGGACAGGCTCCTCCAGACCCAACTGGAGGAAGTCGTGAGGGGCATAATAAACGAGGAACTGAACGCAAGGGGATTAAAGAAGACGAGCTTCATTTAGCCGAAGAGCTCGGGTCCGAAGGTGTGAAGGAGAATCTCAAGGGCAACGAGTATGAGCGTCAGCGCTATGACTCCCCTCGGGCCTATCTTTATGGCCTTGGTGTCCTCGTCGAAGAACCTCATGAGACCGGCACCGGTCGGTGGCAGGGTGGTCCTTTCCTTCGCCATTTTCTCTCACCTCTTGGAGAGAGTAGGCGGGGTTGTGTATAAAAAAGTTGTGGAAGAAACATTTTTAAACACCAAACCACACCGCCCACTGGATAAGGGGTTTACCCAATGAATCCCGCTAATGACACAGGAGGTGGGAGGAAATGGCTACTTTCAAGCTTGTCATATCCAACCCGAAGAACGGAGTTGCCAGGCAGGTTGAGATAAGCGGAGAAGAGGCCGAGAAGCTCGTAGGAAAGCGCATAGGAGACGAGATTCCGGCGAGCGAGCTCGGGCTCAACCTCACCGAGATATTCGGCGAGGAGATTCCGGGCGACGCGAAGCTCAAGATAACCGGCGGAACCGACAAGGACGGCTTCGCCATGAGGCCCGACGTTCACGGCCCGAGGAGGGTCAAGATACTCGTCTCCCGCGGTCCGGGATTCAGGCCGAAGGAGAGGGGTGAGAGGAGGAAGAAGACCGTCAGGGGCAACACCATCAGCCCCGAGATCGTCCAGATCAACATGAAGCTCATCTTCTGAGCTTCCTCCTTTTCCCCAAACTTATCGCTTTTCTGTCCCTCTCAAGTTCTCCCCAGCGAGGTAACCTTAATAAACGTCCCCGCGCTCTAAAGTTAGGGGTGAGAGAAGATGGCAAAGAAGAAGGAGTTTAGGCAGGCCGAGGTTAACATAGGAATGGTCGGTCACGTTGATCACGGTAAAACGACACTTACCAGAGCTTTAACCGGAATCTGGACCGATACCCACAGCGAGGAGCTGAGGAGGGGCATCACAATCAAGATAGGCTTCGCCGACGCGGAGATAAGGAAGTGCCCGAACTGCGGCAGGTACTCCAGCTCCCCGGTCTGCCCCTACTGCGGTCACGAGACCGAGTTCGAGAGGCGCGTTTCCTTCATAGACGCACCGGGCCACGAGGCGCTCATGACAACGATGCTCGCCGGCGCTTCCCTTATGGACGGCGCGGTTCTCGTTATAGCGGCCAACGAGGGCATAATGCCCCAGACCAGGGAGCACCTCATGGCGCTCCAGATAGTCGGGAACAAGAACATCGTCATAGCCCTCAACAAGATCGAGCTCGTGGATAAGGAGAAGGTCATCGAGAGGTACCACGAGATAAAGGAGTTCGTGAAGGGCACCGTCGCCGAGAACGCCCCGATAATCCCAATCTCGGCCCTCCACGGCGCCAACATCGACGTCCTCCTCGCGGCAATCGAGGAGTTCATACCAACCCCGAAGCACGACCTCAAGAAGCCGCCCAAGATGCTCATACTCAGGAGCTTCGACGTCAACAAGCCGGGAACCAAGCCCGAGAAGCTCGTCGGAGGTGTCATCGGCGGTTCGATAATCCAGGGCAAGCTCAAAGTGGGAGACGAAATCGAGATCCGCCCCGGCGTTCCCTACGAGGACCACGGCAGGATACGCTACGAGCCGATAACGACGGAGATAGTCTCACTCCAGGCGGGCGGAAAGTTCGTGGACGAGGCCTACCCGGGTGGTCTCGTCGGTGTCGGAACCAAGCTTGACCCCTACCTCACGAAGGGCGACCTCATGGCCGGAAACGTCGTTGGAAAGCCGGGCCAGCTCCCGCCGGTCTGGGGTGACCTCAGGCTCGAGGTCCACCTGCTCGACCGCGTCGTTGGAACCGAGGAGGAGCTCAAGGTCGAGCCGATAAAGAGGCGCGAGGTTCTCCTCCTCAACGTCGGAACGGCAAGGACGATGGGCCTCGTCACGGGGCTCGGGAAGGACGAGGTCGAGCTCAAGCTCCAGATACCCATCTGCGCCGAGGTCGGGGATAGGGTCGCCATAAGCAGACAGGTTGGCTCAAGGTGGCGCCTCATAGGCTACGGCTTCATAAGGGAGTGAGCCCTCTTCTTTTCCATTAACTTTCGGTGAGGCAGATGCCTGAAAGACGGGAATGGCTGGTGATTCCGGACACGAATTTTCTCCTAGTTCCGGGGCAGTTCGGCGTGGACATAATCGGCGAGCTGAACAGGGTTCTCGACGTGAGGTTCAGAATAGCCGTCCCCAACGTCGTCCTCCAGGAGCTGGACATCATAGAGCGGAAGTCCCGCGGAAAGGATTTAATGGCAATAAGGATGGCGAGGAAGCTGGCGGAGAGGTTTGAGGTCGTTGAGATAGGCGAGTTTGGAAAGAGGCCCATAGACGACCAGATCTTCGACTTCGCGGTCAAGAACGAGCGGGTAATAGTCTGCACCAACGACAAGGGGCTGAAGAAACGCCTCCGCGAGAAAGGCATTCCTGTCGTCTACCTCCGCTCGAAGAAGATACTCGAGCTCGAGGGAATGCTGGAGTGAAAACCTTAAAACCCCCTCTTCTCCACCCGGTGGGGTGGTGGGAATGTACACGGAGGAAGGACTGCTAGGCGAGATTAGGGAACTCCTCGGCGACGAGGAGCTTTACGGGCTCTATGAGATAGCCTTCCGGGAGTACCACTACTACTTCGAGACGACCAACTACATCGTTCTGAACGTCTACGGCTTCAACGATCACGGGCCGATTCATGTTCTTCTCACAACCAGGCGCGCACTGGAGCTTCTGAACATCATAAGGAAGTTCGGCATCCAGACGACGGCCGAGAAGCTCGGCAAGCCCTTCCGCTGGAGCAAGTTCATCGTCGCCTTCGGCGCGCTCTTCCACGACATCGGCAACATGATACACAGGATAAACCACTATGGCTTCAGCGTCCAGCTGGCGGAGCCGATAATAGAGAAGCTCGTGGAGGAGTTCGGAACCAACGATCCGCTCCTGCTGAAGGCGCTCACCTTGAACGCCATCTACACCCACGACGAGGCCGTTCCGTGCACCACCATCGAGGGCTCGCTCGTCACCATAGCTGACGGCTGTGACATGGAAGCGGGAAGGAGCAGGCTCGTCCACAAGAAGGACAAGGTGGACATCCACGCGGTCTCGGCACTGGCAATCGAGCGCGTCGAGATAAAGGAGGGCGATGAAGAGCAGCCGATACTCATCGAGATATGGATGAAGCACCCGGCAGGAATCTTCCAGGTGGACGAGATCCTGACGAAGAAGGTCAAGGGCTCCCTCCTAAGCGGGAAGGTGAGGCTGAGGATACACACCGGCACGGAGGTCGTGGAGAAGGTTATTTAACCCCCCACCGTTTCTTTATCCATGCTGGGTGAAGCCTACCGGGACCTGAAGTACCTCCTCAACAGGGGCTACCGGAAAAAGTACGCCCTCGAGTTCGTCGCCAACCACTACCGCCTGACCCTGGACGAGAGGCACCTGCTTGCGAGGTGCGTTTTTTCTGACTCGTGGGTGAACGGGGTCAGGAAAAAGCTCCTGAGATCCGAGGAACTCAGGGGAAAGACGATAGCGATCGACGGCTTCAACGTTCTCATAACCCTCGAATCGCTCGTAGAGGGGAAGGCGATACTCTGTGAAGACTCCCTCGTGAGGGACCTGAAGTACCAGGGAAAGTACAGGTTCAATGAGAACACGGAAAGGCTTTTGAGGGAGACCGGGAGGGCGCTGGGAGAGCTCGGAGTAGACAGGGCAGTCTTCTTCTACGGGAGGAACGTCCCGAAGAGCGGGGTTGTGAAGGCGCTGACTGAGAAATCCCTGGAGGAATTCGGCGTCCCGGGCGAAGTTTACCTCGTGAAGAGCCCCGACTTCGAGCTGAAGGGCTTTGAGACGGTCGCAACCGCGGACGTCGGCGTGGTATCAAAGGCATCTCACGTTTTTGACCTGGCTCGCCACGTGGCCGGGAGGCTGGGAAAAAGGCCACAAACGCTCGTTGAACTTCTCGGGAAAACGCAATCATCCCAGATTTAGCATTGAGACGCCTTTCGAATGGCTACAGACGCGATTGAAGCTTTGGAAAATCTTTAATATTTTGAGAGGGTAGTAGCGTTATAAGGCCATCCCACAGCCCGCTTTCGTTTCTTGCGGGTTCGGGAGGGGGTTGCATGAAGAAAGTCGTAACCGCCATGTTGATATTGGTGCTCCTCGGGATGGTCGCGGCGAGCGGCTGTCTCAGTGGTGGTGGGGAGAGCTCGAAGACCTCCCCGACCAGCTCAACCACCGCGCCGGCGAGTTCCCTGCCAACGACCTCAAAGCCTTCTTCCTCGCCCAGCACCTCGAGCCCATCCGAAACCGCGACGACCCAGCCCTCAACGACATCAAGCACCAGCCCGAGCGAGACGAGCCCAACGGAGACGACCACGACGAGCCAGACACCGTCTCCTACCACCACGACGCCGAGCGAGGAAGCCTCCTGGGAGCACCCCTGGGAGTACGCGCCCGTCAAGGTCGGAGGCGAGAGCTACTGGATAACCTACTACAAGTACGACTACAAGATACAGCCCAACCAGAGCGCCCCGGTGTACGAGTACATCATCGAGAAGAGCGTGGGGAGGACGAAGGTGCACGTCTACGGGCAGGACCTGTCGGGAAACAAGGTCGACCTCGGCGAGAAAGAGGTCTACGAGTACGTCACTGTCGTAACGCCAGTTAAGGGAAAGGTCCTGGACGACAGGCTGACCCTGAAGGTGTGGTTCGTCTCGAACAAAAGCGAGGCCTTCCTATATCCCTGGGACGTTCTGTGGATGACGTACCTCTCGCCCTACAGCAGGGACAAGGAGTTCGTGGGGATGGAGCTTGAATACAAGGGGGACACCCTGCTCTTCACGAACCCTGCTCCCTTCGGCGGCAACCTCTTCCCGTACTTCGAGGGAAACCAGGACGAGCTGAGCAACATCACCGAGGACCTGAGCTACCTGTACATGTGGTGGGCCGCCGTTCTCCATTTGGGGTTCTGGTACGACTGGAGCGACGTCAACGTCCTCGTCCCTCAGTCTGGAACCTGGAGCGACATGGAGGGCCACAGCTGGGCCTGGAGCACTGAGCCAGACGGAACGGCGGAGTACTCGGGCTTCACCTTTAGGCTGGTCGACTTCCAGTGGAGCTATGATGGAACCTTCGAGGGGGTGAAGCTCCAAGGTAAGGGCAAGTTCTCGCCGAATCTGCCGATAGTCGTTGAGAGCGAGGGCTACAGCTCGTACAAGGACCCGGAGACAGGAAAGACGACCGTGATCTACGGCTACCTCAAGCTCAAGGACCTCAAGCTAGAAGAGGTGAGCTCATGAAGCGCTTTGTTCTTGTTCTCCTCATTTCTTTTGTGGTGATAGCCAGTGCATGCCTGAACTCATGTGAAGAAATGCAGACTTCATCGCCCTCCACTTCTCAACAACTAAAAACAGATCTCTCAGAAACTTCAACACCACAAGAGTCCAAGACGTGGAACATGAGCGTCGTCTGGCACGTCAACACCTCCGACATGCCGGTTATGGACTTGGCCCCGGACGGAAGTTTGGCTGCGGTTGTAGACGTGTGGGGACACAGACTTTACCTTGCAAGTCCCAACGGAAGCTCGGTTTCCTTTGACCTGATGGAACCTGAGGACATAGTAGAGCCAGTTATTGCAGGGGTAGCCATTGTGAATGGCGGGGCATATGTCCTCGGCTCTTACTGGGAGTTCACTGGCGTGCGGGTCTATGATTGGTCCGGAAAGGTGGGAGAAGCCCACGAGGGAGGGGCCGGAAGCGTTCCAGATGACATAGTGCGCTCACCAAGCGGAATCCACTTCTGCTACCTCGTAACAGTGACGGCAACCGATCAGGTTCTGGTGTGCGACGGAACGAAACTCAAACTAGAGAACAAATACTCACTCAAGTGGGTCTCTGATTCGGGTCTTGTGCTCCTGGACAGGGACAAGGAGGAGGTCGTCATGAGGGACGGCTCCGCGGTTCTGACTCTAAACACCACCAACGTGCTCGCCTACGGCGATAAACTGCTCGCGAGCTACGGGGACACGCTCAAGGTTCTGTCGCTTGATGGAGCAGTGCTCGCAAGCAGAGAGAAGGCCGGTTTTGGCCAGACAACACTCCTTAGGTGGACGCTCATCCCTACCAAAAACTACATCTTCCGCCACGAGCCCCTGGAGGACACTCACGTCCTCACATGGAACCTGACTGAAGTGAAAGTTCTTCCGGGCTTCCCCTACTTCGCGAACGATAACTATGTCGTTACCGCCAAGGATGGGGTTATCCACTGCTATTCGCTCGATGACTTCCACGAGGTCTTTCACGTCAAGGTTCCAGGGGAGTCCCTCGGCTACATAAAGCTCAGCAACGACGGAAAGGTCATGTTGGTCTCAGGGGAGTATGGTAACTACTGGCTCTACCGAGCGGGGTGATGGAGCGATTTAAATAATATGAACGCCAATAAGATAGTTAAGGAGGCGACGCATATGGAAAGAAAGGGTATGGCTCTGTTGGTTATTTTTGTGCTGTTTTTTGGCGTTGTGGCTGCTGGATGTTTGGGTGGCGGTGGGAGTGAGGAAAGCCCCAGTGAAACCTACCAGGAGAACACCAATGAAGGCGGTGGTTCACCGAGTTCCTCACCTTCCGCCGGAGAAGAAACCCCAACCGCGACCTGGCAGACTCCCTGGGACGCCTACAACCCAGTTCAGATTAACGGTCAGAGCCACTACATAACCTACATAAAGTACACGTTCACGGTCAAGGGCTCAGGGGAGGAGGAGCGCTCCTACGAGGTTATAAAGCAAAGGGGCTACGTGAAGGCCCACATATACTCCGACGACAACGGAAAGAAGGACCTGGGGGAGTACAACCTCTTCGCCTACTACGGGAAGATAACTCCTCTGAACGACCCCGACATGAATGGGCCGCTCGAGTACCTCATACTCATAAAGGAGAGGACGAAAGACACCGACGCCTACTTCCTCACACCCTTCCCGGACTTCGGGGCCATGATGTCTGGAACAACTGCCGTTATTGAGGCATCGTACGGCGGCAACTACTTCTACTGGAGCAATCCCGCGGCGATAGGGAAGTACTCCGAGCTCCCGTACCAGGAGGGCGACTTCGACGCAATAATGAGTGGAATCCCCGCCGCAACCGTTCAGGCCTGGGGGGTGATGGTTACATCGGGCGTCTGGAGCGGACT
>JAMOTW010000060.1 GCA_027062125.1 Thermococcus sp. | reverse complement strand
CTCCGGCTGGCCGACCTGGAAGAGCATCGGAGTGTATGCCATGCTCTCGCCGGTGTCCGCGTTGAGTATTCCGAGGATACCGAGGTACGTGCCGGCATCGCCGAGTTCAACCTTTGCCTTTATCTCTGCAGTTCCGCCCTCACCGAACATGAACTCGCCGTTGTTTACGGAGACGTCGCCGTTGTCCCCGAGTATCTGGTAGTAGAACAGGTACTGGATTGGGTTATAGCCCACCGTATCGTAGCCGTAGACCGCAATAAGGTAGTATCCTGAATCTGGCATGAATCTCTCGAAGACCTCGTCGCTGGTTGGGCCGATCTGGTCGGTGTAGAGGGTGTAGTTGGTGAAGTAGATTAGGTCCTCAAAGGTCGGGAAGTAGAACACGTAGAGGTCGAGGTCTGCGCTCGGGTCCTCCGGCTGGGTGATGCCGAACCTTATGAAGTAGGTGGTCGGGTCAACGTAAACCGCACCGATTACGTCGAACTCATCCTGGCTGACGTTTCTGACCATCGCGTAGGCCATGTCAAGCCTTCCAACACCGTAGCCGACGGCGGTGGCGTTGAAGTCGCCGTACATGTTCTCCGCGGTGGCGGTGAGTGTAACGTTGGAAGGCTCGGCGACGTCCTTGTGTATGATGCTCGGCTCCATTGTAACGTAGGCAAGGCTAACCTCGAGCTCATAGTGGGACTCATCGTAACCGCTCCAGTACTTGGCGAATACACTTGAGTAAGCCGTTATCTCCCAGGTTCCCTCAACGGGATCCTCGATTACCCAGGTGTATTCATAGATGTTGCCAGCGGGGTTGGCTCCAACGTAGTAGTATCCGGGGACAAAGGAGGCCATGACCTCACCGAGCGGCCTCGCTATGAAGAGGGTGGTTCTTCCCATCGGGGTTCCGTTGGCATCCGCCGGGACGCGGAGGGTGACGCGGAGCTCCTTGGTGCCGCGCGGGACCTTGACGAAGTAGTGCCTGGCCTCTCCGGGCTTCTCAACGTCCGAGAACTTGACGTGGGTCTCACCGTTCGGGTTCATCGGAATGTCAACGGTCACCGGGATGAAGCCGTCCACGTAGCTGGTGTCCGGGTCGTCAATGTAGACGAGACCAACGTAAACGCCGGTCTTCTGGAGCTTGGAGTAGTCGATGTTGATGGAGAACCTTCCAAAGGTCATGTTGCCAGCAGTCACCTCTGTGGTGTTCGGAATGATCCAGTCAACGTTCGTGCTTATCTTGTAAACCTTCTCGGTGGCGGTGTAGTTGAGGCCGTAGTCCTCAACGTAGTCCATCGGGTAGAAGTACACGGGCACGCTTCCCGGGTATTCGTTCCTGATGTAGACGCCGCGATAGAGGTACGGGAATCCGAATACGCCCTGGAAGTAGCCGTTGAAGTCAACGTAAGCCGGTGAGATCGGTATGAGAGGCTGCTCGATCGGGTTCTTGAAGCCGGTATAGGTGGTTCCGCCGAAGATGTAGGTGGTCGGCTCCTGGCTGAGCTCCTCGAGCTTCTCAATGGCCCTGTCAACCTGGATAAGTCCGAAGCCTTGGTCGATCAGGGTCTGGTTGGTGGGCTCGGCACTCAGCTCGAGTGCCCTCCTGAGCATGATCGGGTTGTAGGTGATGTTGTGCTGCTTGGCGTAGCTTATCAGCAGGGCGACCGCACCGCTGACGTGCGGGGTGGCCATCGAGGTACCGCTCCAGATGCCGTAGTACCTGTACGGGTTGCCGTAGAGGACGGTGTACCACATCGGCAGGCTGGAGAATATGTCCGTACCCGGTGCCATGACGTCCGGGTCGAGCATACCATCGTCCCTCGGCCCCCTGCTCGAGCTCATCGAGGGACCGGACATTATGCCCATGTCCATGCCGTACCAGTAGGATTCCCTGGCGTTGGAAACGTAGTTTCCAACCGTTATGGCGAGGTCGCTGTCACCGGGTGAGTGAACCGTGTTGGTTGTGGGCCCCTCGTTTCCTGCCGCTATGGCGAAGGTAACGCCGAACCAGTCACTCAGCAGGTTGACGTAGAAGTTCTCCGGGCTCTCGATACCGTCGTTTATCTCGCCTCCACCACCGAGGGACATGCTTATGACGTCAGCACCACTGAACGTTGCGTAGAGCATTCCGTTTATAATCCAGCTCGTCCTTCCGAAGCCGAGCTCACCCGGAAGGACCTTGACCTCGATGAGCTGGGCGTTGGGGGCGACGCCGTAGACGCCACCGAACACAGGGTCGTCCGGCAGCCCAACACCAGCTATGGTACCGCTGACGTGGGTGCCGTGGCCGTGGGCGTCCCACATGAAATAAGCCATCCAGCCGTAGAACCCCTCAAAGGCCACTGCAACGTTGGTCGAGTTGACGACAACGTAGTCGTGGGTGAAGTCGAAGATTCCCATCGGCTCGTCGTTGGTGAAGTTGTTGTCGAGGTTGAAGTCGATATAAGCTATGAAATTCCCGCTCTGGTTGACTATGAGGACGGGGTAAACATCGCTCAGGTCTCCGAAGAGGCCGAGGGCGTAGGGGTCGTACGGGGTCGCGTTGAAGTTGTTCAGGTCAAAGTACCTCTCCGGGAGAAGGCCGAGGTAGTAGGTATCACCCGTTATGTTGCCGATGTAGTAGGTTCCCATGGTGTAGTTGGTATAGCTCTCGTGGCCGTAGTAGCCCGCGTAAACGCCCCAGTAGACGGTAACGTTCTGGTTGACAGCGATGTAGCCGTTCTGCGTGGTGTTGGTGGCGTAGTAAATCTCTGCCATTCCCTCATCGCTGGCGTCGTAGATGTCAATCACCTTGGGCCTCCCGTCGAGAGTGATCTGGAGGAACGGGTGGGAGACGTCAATTCCAGTATCGAGAACCGCAACCGTGACGTTGTCCCCGAGGACACCGTAGTTAACCCAGGTGTCGTAGGCACGAACCTCAAAAATGCTCATGAACATGTCGGGGAGCTTTGGAAGTTCCTTCGCTGGGGAGAGGTCTCCCATCCCGGCCTCAGGGGAGACCGGCTCCTGGAGTTTGACCATGCTGTCCTTCCAGACGTGGAGGATTCCGGGTATGTTCTCGAGTTCCGGAACCTTTGAAGCGGGCATTTCAACAACGATGAACTGGTACTCGGGC
Organism: Thermococcus sp.; assembly: GCA_027062125.1. GTDB lineage: Archaea > Methanobacteriota_B > Thermococci > Thermococcales > Thermococcaceae > Thermococcus. Next base: position 6,343 of record JAMOTW010000060.1, on the reverse strand, counting down.
TTGCTTATGGGGTCGATCTTTCCAAGCTTCTTGAGGGCGTTGAAAACGTCCATAGCGTGTTCTCTGTCGGGCGCTACGATGAGGCGCACCGTCTTGCCGCTGTTCTCAAGCACTTTCTGAATCTCCTTCTTCAGAACGTCCCCCGGGATGAAGTTGCTTCCCTGGGTGGTTTCCGGGTTAGCAGGATTGCTAACAACCTGCGGAGCACTGGTGGGCGTTCCGGCGGTCGATGGCGTCGATAGCGCCACTGGCACCACTGAAAGCAGCATTACTACCACGATCAAAAGGCTTAGCGCCTTCTTATTCATCCTGACACCTCCTAACCATAATGGTCATCTATACTGTAAAAGCCGCATGGATATAAATATTTCGTTCATGTAGTAACACAGGGGCCCCAGATGTCAATGTAACACCTTCAGTGGCTATTTTAGAGCGTCAAAGGCGTCTTCGGGGCCGAAGGAGCGCTGCCAAACCAACACCATAAGCGGTTATTCGCGAAATACCGCAACAATTGGGACGCGAAATACACCAAAACATATAAAACCAGCCTAACCACATGGGATTTAGCGGAAGGCGTGGTGAGGGATATGGAGAGGAGGAACCTCATTCTCATCATCTTGATCATAGCCGCGCTGGGAGTTCTCATCAACCACTACGTCCAGCACTATCAGGGCGGTGAGATATACGAGGCGGCCAACCACGCTTACGGGCTTCTCGTGAAGGGGTTTAACGTGACCATTACCGTGGAGACCGTCGATGGGGAAACCGTCACAGGAACCCTGCTGAGCGTCCAAGGTTCGACCATAAACATAATCTCGGAAGGAAATGTCCTCAGCGTCGGCGGCCCGAGCGCCACTAAGGAGGATCTGAAGGCCAAGCTGATAACGGTGGACTACCACGGCAAGGTGTACGTCTACGAGCTTCCACCACAGCTCGGGGAGATAGGCGGGATAATCGACAACCTGACGGTTGATGCATACTCAGAGAGATTCAGTGGAATAATCTACATCGAGGGGGAAATCACGCCGATACAGCTCGGGATGCTCAAATACAAGGCCGACTACCTCTCCTACGGTTCAGTGACCATAAACCAGATTGGTTCCGAAGGGGCGATAATAAGCACTAACATGGTGCCCATAGAGTTTCTCAAGGGGCACCTGGGTGGCTACAGGGTCTACATGTACGGTATCCTGTACGTCAACTCAGAGGAGAGGAACCTGCCCCTGGAGCTGATTGAGGTGAGGGCTGGATGAAGGGGCTGCCCCTGCTGATTCCCGTGGCGTTCATGGCGTTTATAGCGGCAGGGCTGGCCGAGCCGAAGACCATAGCCGTAGGGCTGGCGTTCTCCATTGCGATAATCCTTGGAATTTACAGGGGGTACAGAATCAGCTGGAGGGACGAGGGGCTTAATATAGGGGAAAAATACGTTGTCTGGGCGTTCTGGGGGGCGATAGCCATAATCGGCCTCCAGCTCCTCATCCTCCGCGACATCCCCCTCCTGCACCCTGCAATAAGAACCCATTTGAACCCCCGCCTGACGGCGTTAACCTACTTCCTCGGCGTTCCCTCGAGCGTCTACCTCTTCCTCAGGGGAAGGCGCTATGCCATCATCTATCCCCTCACCGTGGCCCTCTACGCCTACAGGACCCCGGTTCTCGTCGCCCTGCTGGCGATAGGTGCGGCCTACTACGAAAACCTCCGTGCGAGCGGGAGGCTCAAGCCCTTCCACATTGCGCTCACCCTTATTGGAATAGCAGTTCTGGGGGTTGGAATGACCCTGATGCGGGGCGAGAGCGTTTCGAGCCTCTGGACGAGGATTCAGAGCTCCACCTCCGTGCTGGACATAATCGTCTGGCGCGCCGGCTGGAAAGGCCTGTACCACGGGTACCTCCAGTGGAGCGGGATAAAATCCTACCTGGCGGGGGGCTATTCCCCCAGGGGACTGGTGGCAAAGTTCCTCTACGTGAGAACCGGCGTGACGATAACACCCACCCTGCTGGGGGGCATGTACCTCGACTTCGGGGTCTTCGCGATCATAGAGGGCTTCCTCCTGGGACTGTACTACGGCATGATAGAGAGGGCAACCCACCCCATCACCCTCGCCCTCTACTACACCACCCTCGCCTACGGCCTCGTGGGCGTTGAAACCGGCGTACTCGACCTCCCAGTCTATCTGCTCTTTGGACTGGGGGCTTACATCGTAATCGTCGGGTGGAGAAGGAATAAGAAAGGGACAAGCGGGGTTGGGGCATGAGACTGAGCGCTTTGTTCTGGGCCTCGGCGGTGGCGTACCTCGTCATTGCGCTCATTTCAAAGCTCGCCTACCCCGACCTCCTCCCCCCACCGCAGTGGGGACCCATAGTCTACGCACTCGCCTTCTTGGGGCTCACCTTCACGGGGTACCGCCTCGCCCCCGGGCTCAAAGACGAGCACAAGACGCGGCTCTACCTCGCGGTGATTCTTATCGTCCTCGGTGTCCTGGGATGGTACGGACTTCTGAGCGCCGTGGCAGTGGTCCTCATCACCCTGCTCATCATACACTACGAGGCCCAGGTTGTTGCGAGGAACCCCCAGAACGCAAGGAGGGAGCTACGCATCATCCTGACGGCGGTCGTGGTGGCCCTTTTCCTCATCCCCATTGCGGCCGGCTCGGTTCCCCTGCTCAACCCCTCCGAGAGGTACTCAACCTTCCGGTTATTCTACCTCGCCGCCGGATATTTCACCGTTGCACTGCTCTCCCTCAGAGCAGATTTCAGAGTCTTTCTCCTTGGAGAGCTCATAGCAGTGGCGTCAACGTTCAGAACCGTCGGACTGGCGGTGGCCCTCGCCTATCTCCTGAAGCTCCTTCAGACGGGGAGGCTGAAGGGAAACCCCGGACCCAGGCGCTACGCCCTCATCGGGGCAATCCTGCTCGGGCTGATGGGGGTGTTCGCAGTAAGGTACTACGCCACCGTGCACGCCTACCCAGGGTGGAAGCTCGGCTTCCTTGAGACCCTCCTCTACCGCCCGGGGGTGACCTACACCGTCTACGAGAGACTCTTCGAGATGGGGATGCCCTTTGGAAAGGCGAGAATACTCTTCTCAACCGACCCCAAGGGCTACGTTGGGTCCCTCTTCGGAAGGGACGTTGGCTACACCTACACGCTCTTCGGCCAGCCGGCGTACGACTTTGGAATCTTTGGGTTCATCGAGGCGCTCTTCCTGGGGATGGCCCTCGCGGACGCCGAGAGAAGAAGGCCAACGGCAATTCTCGCGGTGACATTCATGACCCTGATGATCCCGATAGGGATAGACGCATTCTTCCTGTCGGCCATGGCCTTCTTCGCCTACCTGTCGGTGGAGGTGGACGTATGGAAAGGAAGTCACTGATTCCTCTCCTTCCATTCGCCACGGCCCTCGTCGTGGGGCTGCTTACAATGCCGCCCTGGAGCACCCTGACCTACGACGGGGCGCTCTACATCAACATAGCCCGAAACCTCGCGAGGGACGTCACCAGCTTCACCTACCAGGGTGCCTACATGATGTACAGGCCGCCGCTCTACCCCTACACGCTCTCCGTTTTCTTCAGGCTCGCCCCGCCAGAGACCCACTTCACGATAGCCAGGCTCGTCTCCATCGTTTCCTTCGCCCTCACGGCGGTCATCGTTTACCTGCTCGCGGGGGAGCTGCTCGGGGACAGGACCAGAGCACTCATTGCGAGTTTGTTCTACATCTTCAACCCGCTGGCGTTCACGATGGCCACGAGGGAGCTCGTCCACAGCGAGTTCACCCTCTTCTACACACTTGCGGTTTATCTGCTCTACACTGGAAGGAAGAGGGGGAGCCCACGCAGGATATACGGGGCGTTTCTCGCGGCCGGACTGGCCATACTCGCGAGGTACACGGGGCTTTCAATACTGGCGGTCTTCTTGGCTTACCTCTGGCTGGTTGATGACTGGGACTGGGTCAAAAAGAAGGAGTACTGGCTCGGCTTCGGCGTTTTGCTCCTCACGCTCTCCCCCTGGCTCTACATGGGGCACCTCTACTACGGCGGCGCGCTGAGGCCCTTCGAGATCGCCACAAGGGCCGTTACAGCGGACAGGCCGGTTTCGGTCTCAGACTACTTTAAACTCCTCCTGGAGGACATCGGGCGCGTTCTTCCGGCCCTAACAGCGCTCGGCTTCATCAAGTTAAACAAGGACGATGAAGGCTGGCTGTTGATAAGCTGGCTCTTCATGGGGCTGATGGGCATACTCACCGTTACCCACAAGGAGACTCGCTTCCTAACCTTCATCTCGCCCGCGATGGCTATAATGGCCCTCCTCGGCGTCGAACTCATCACTGAGACATTGGAGCTTGCCGCCGGGAGGGTTGGGGCTGCCACCTTCGGGAACAAAAGGGTCTTCATAGTGCTGGGGCTCTCACTGCTCCTTATAGTACCTATAGGAATTAGGGCATTCGACCTCAGGGACTCGTGGAACCTCATGGGAATGCAGGAAACCGAGGTTATGAGGTACACGTCTGAGAGATATCCCGCGACCAAGCTTCTGGTATCCCCGAGACTCTACACCGTGGCCGGCTACTACTATCCGGGGGCCACCGTTGAGATGGCACTCGACAGGGAGCCCGTCAGGGAGGGCGTATCCAAAGGGCACTACGACGTCATCGTGCTCAGGGAGCCTGCCCCCGAGCTTGACATTGAGGAGAGCGGGAATTACATCCTGGTCAAGGAGTTCTACGGCGGAAGGTTCAAGATATACCTCAGAAAGGAGAATTAGGGAACCTTAAACCCCGGATGGACACCTCCGTTATTCTTTTCATTTCTGTACGCTGAAGAACACACCTGGATAGTTAATTTTAAAAGTGGACTCCCGATATATCACCCGCAGTAAACAATTGTGGAGGGATTCGCATGAGCGAATACAAGTTTATAAGATGGTTTGAGGAGCTCAGGAAGACCGACGTTCCCCTCGTCGGCGGGAAGGGCGCCAACCTCGGAGAAATGACCAACGCCGGAATTCCGGTTCCGCCCGGGTTCTGTGTCACTGCCGAGGCCTACAAGTACTTCGTTGAGAACGTCAAGCTTGAGGATGGTACCGTTCTTCAGGACTGGATTATGAACATCATAGCCCAGACCAACGTTGATGACTCAAAGCAGCTTCAGGAGAACACCGCCAAGATCAGGCAGAAGATTATCGAGCTCCCCATGCTCCCCGAGATCGCCCAAGAGATCGAGGACGCCTACAAGAAGCTCAGCCAGCGCTTTGGTAAGGACGCCGTTTACGTCGCCGTTCGCTCTTCTGCCACCGCCGAGGACCTTCCGGAGGCTTCCTTCGCCGGCCAGCAGGAGACCTATCTCGACGTCTACGGCGTTGACGACGTCATAGACAAGGTCAAGAAGTGCTGGGCCAGCCTCTGGACGGCTAGAGCCACCTTCTACAGGGCCAAGCAGGGCTTCGATCACAGCAAGGTCTACCTTTCAGCTGTCGTCCAGAAGATGGTCAACAGCGAGACCAGCGGTGTCATGTTCACCGCCAACCCGGTCACCAACGACAGGAGCGAGATCATGATCAACGCCGCCTGGGGCCTTGGTGAGGCCGTCGTCAGCGGCAGCGTTTCCCCGGACGAGTACATCGTCGAGAAGGGCACCTGGAAGATAAAGGAGAAGTACATCGCCAAGAAGGAAGTCATGGTCGTCCGCAACCCGGAGACCGGTAAGGGAACCGTCTATGTCAAGGTCGCCGACTTCCTCGGTCCGGAGTACGTCGAGAAGCAGGTTCTCACCGAGGAGCAGATCATCGAGGTCGCCAAGATCGGTGCCAAGATCGAGGAGCACTACGGCTGGCCGCAGGACATCGAGTGGGCCTACGACAAGGACGACGGCAAGCTCTACATCGTCCAGAGCAGGCCGATCACCACCCTCAAAGAGGAGGTTAAGACGGAGGAGGCCGAGATGACCGAGGAGATGAAGGTCCTCCTCAAGGGTCTCGGTGCCTCACCGGGTGTCGGCGCTGGTAGGGTCGTCGTCATCTTCGACGCCAGCGAGATCGACAAGGTCAAGGAGGGCGACGTTCTCGTCACCACCATGACCAACCCGGACATGGTTCCGGCCATGAAGAGGGCCAGCGCTATCGTCACCGACGAGGGCGGAAGGACCTGCCACGCCGCCATCGTCAGCAGGGAGCTCGGTATCCCGGCCGTCGTCGGTACCAAGGAGGCCACCAAGGTCCTCAAGGACGGCATGCTCGTCACCGTCGACGGTACAAGGGGTGTCGTCTACGAGGGCATAGTCAAGAGCCTCGTCAAGAAGGAGGAGGAAGAGAAGGCCGAGGGCGGCAAGGTCGTCGTTGCCGGCGCTCCGCTC
>JAMOTW010000059.1 GCA_027062125.1 Thermococcus sp. | reverse complement strand
CTCCCACCTCCCTGAAATTTCCGGCGCGGATTTTTTAAGCCTTTGCCATCTGGGGAGAATTTATAAAGGCCGGGGGAAAAGTTTTAGTAATTCCAATTGAGCCTATGGTGGTGGTTAAGGATGAGAATGCTTCTGATACACAGCGACTATTTGGAATACGAGGTCAAGGATAAGGCCCTTAAGAACCCGGAGCCGATAAGCGACGAGCAGAGGAAGGGCAGGCTCGACGAGGTTCTGGCGGTTTTCATGAGCGTTGAGAAGGCCGACGAGACCAACCCCGACGAGGTCGTCGAGAAGGCCGTTGCCGAGATTAAGGACGTTGCTTCACAGGTAAAGGCTGACAGGATATTCGTCTACCCCTTCGCACACCTGAGCAGTGAGCTGGCGAAGCCGGATGTCGCACTCAAGGTTCTCCAGAAGGTCGAGGAGAGACTAAAGGAGGAGGGCTTCGAGGTCAAGCGCGCTCCATTCGGCTACTACAAGGCCTTCAAGCTGAGTTGCAAGGGCCACCCGCTGGCGGAGCTCAGCAGGACGGTAGTCCCGAGCGAAGAGGCGGTTTCAAAGGAGGAGCGCAACATCGCCCTCGAGAAGGAGGAGGAGCTCAAGAGCTACTGGTATGTTCTGACGCCGGAGGGCGAGCTCATCGAGGTCGAGAAGTTCGACTTCACCGGGCACGAGAACCTGAGAAAGTTCGCCAACTACGAGATAAGCAAGAACAGGGTGGCCGACAGGGAGCCGCCGCACGTCAGGCTCATGCTCGAGCACGAGCTCGTTGACTACGAACCGGGAAGCGACGGAGGCAACCTCAGGTACTACCCGAAGGGCAGGCTCATCAAGGGCCTCCTCGAGCAGTACGTCACCGAGAAGGTCATCGAGTACGGGGCCATGGAGGTCGAGACCCCGATCATGTATGACTTCGAGCACCCGGCGCTCGAGAAGTACCTCAACCGCTTCCCGGCGAGACAGTACGTCGTCAAGAGCGGCGACAAGAAGTTCTTCCTCCGCTTCGCGGCCTGCTTCGGCCAGTTCCTCATCAAGAAGGACGCGACCATAAGCTACCGCAACCTGCCGCTCAGAATGTACGAGCTGACTAGATACTCTTTCAGGCGCGAGAAGAGCGGAGAGCTCTCCGGCCTCAGGAGGCTCAGGGCCTTCACGATGCCGGATATGCACACCGTAGCGAGGGACCTCAAGCAGGCCATGGACGAGTTCAAGAAGCAGTACAAGCTCAGCATGGAGGTTCTCAGGGGAGTCGGCCTCACTCCGGACGACTATGAGGTCGCCATAAGGTTCACCGAGGACTTCTGGAACGAGAACAGGGACTTCATCGTCGAGCTGGCGAAGATAATCGGCAAGCCGGTCCTCATCGAGATGTGGAAGCAGAGGTTCTTCTACTTCATACTCAAGTTCGAGTTCAACTTCGTTGACAACCTCGACAAAGCCGCAGCTTTGAGCACGGTTCAGATCGACGTCGAGAACGCCGAGCGCTTCGGCATAACCTACTACGACGAGGAAGGCAAGGAGCGCCACCCGCTCATACTCCACTGCTCGCCGAGCGGAGCGATTGAGAGGGTGATGTACGCCATCCTCGAGAAGCAGGCCAAGCTTCAGGCTATGGGCAAGAAGCCGATGTTCCCGCTCTGGCTCAGCCCGATACAGGTTAGAGTGATTCCGGTCAGCGAGGAGGTTCTCGACTACGCGCTCTACGTGGCAGGAAAGCTCGAAGGTGCGAAGATTCGCGTTGACGTCGACGACACCAACGACAGGCTCAACAAGAAGATAAGGAAGGCCGAGAAGGAGTGGGTTCCCTACATCATCGTCGTCGGCAAGAACGAGAAAGAGCAGAACACGATAACCGTCAGGAGAAGGAGTGATGGAAAGCAGGTCGAGATGCAGCTCGAGGACCTCATCAGGGAGATAAAGGGCCAGACGGAGGGCTTCCCCTACAGGCCGAGGCCCCTGCCGCTGCTCCTCAGCAGGCGCCCCAAGTTCAGGGGCTGATCCTCTCCATCTTCAGCTTTTCTATTCCCTTTGATTTGGTGACTCTGAAGGAGTAGGTCGTCGGTTCGAAGTCCTCGTATGGGGCAGAGATAAAGTGGAGGTACTCGGAGAGGCCGTTTTCTCCCAGCTCGGAGCGGGCCACGAGGACGTAGTCGCCGACGCTTACCGCCCACGCGACGAACTTCTTCGAAACGACGTCGCTGTTTACGGGGAGGACGAGGACGGAGTTCGGGAGCTGGGTGCTTCTGGTGGCGATGGTTCTGTTGAGGAGCCTGAGGGTGTTCTCCTCGCCGAGCATGAGCGCGGCCCCATCGAGGGTGTGGATGAGCCTGAAGGCCGGCCGCCTGGAGAGGGCCTCCCTCAGCTCAGTCTCGTAGAGGTGCGTGATTTTGGGGTTAATCGTCTCGGGCTCCACGTTGTCCAGGTAGAAGACGTTGGGCATCCGCGAAGCGACCCCGTAGCGGGTTCCGAAGAGGTCTATTATGGCCATGTCCCCGTTCTCCAGGGCCTTCCTCACGTCAAAGCCGACTGTGGAGGCCTTTTTAATGAAGCTCCCGAGCGGGCCGGTGTAGTTTGACACAACCCCAAAGTAGCCGTCCCCAATGGCCCTGCAGAGCATGAGGAGGGGTATCTTCCAGGCGGAGGAGTAAGCGTCGTAGACGATGGTGATGGTGGAACCGGGGAGGTGCTCGTCTCGGAAGAGGCCGAGCACGCTGGCTTCCATTCTCTCACCCAAAAAGGAGGGAATCAGGGGGAGCCCCTCATCCCCGAGGTTATCTCCTCGAGGAAGTCCTTGGCCTCCTCGCTGAACTTCTCCCTCGGCACTTCGTTTCCGTACTTGTCGTAGACCTTTTCGTCCCTGAAGTTTATCTCGAAGACCTCGTAGCGCTCCTCGCTCTTCTCGTGGTGCTTTATGCCGTGTCCCCTGAGGTGCCTCTCGAGGCTCTCCACGTCAACGTACTTCCCGCACTCCTCGCACCTGTAGAACTGCCAGAAGACGTAGTCCTGGCCAGCGAGCATGTTGTTCTTAATGTGGTTGATGAGCGCGCCACCGAGATACTCGTAGAAGTCCTCCTGGATGAGCTTTCCGCCGTCATCGATGACCTTGAAGCCGCTCCAGACTATGTGGTCGTTTATGTCCGCGAGGGTCGCCTTGATGTAACGGTAGGTGAGTATAAAAACCCCGTTGTGGATGAAGAAGACGTTCTTGTCGGGGATGGCTATTATCCTGATACCATCTGCCTTTTCTTTTTCGGCGAGCTTCTCGGCGTGCTCCCTGTTGTCGGCGACCTCGATGACGACGTGAACGTTGCTCTTCTTGTGGATTCCAACTATCCTGTCACCCTGAATCTCCCAGTGATAATCGTCCAGGTACCTCACCTGAGCGTAGACCTTCTTTATCCTCGGACTCAGTTCACTGTACCCCATTGGTCACCACCGTGGAAAAGTCGAGCCCAACGTTAATAAACTTTAGCGGAAAACTTTAAAAAGGGTCGTTCTCCCGGGAGAAGGCCCCAATCCGGGAAAGCTACCTTCCAAAGCGCCTCTGCCGCTTCTGGTACTCCCTGATTATCCTGAGGAAGTCTATCTTCCTGAACTCCGGGAAGTATACGTCAACGAAGAAGAGCTCGCTGTAGGCTATCTGATAGAGGAGGAAGTTGCTTATCCTCTCCTCGCCGCCGGTTCTGATGACGATGTCCGGGTCGGGCATGTTCGGATAGTAGAGGTAGCGCTTTATGAGGTCTTCATCGACGTCCTCCGGCTTCACCTTGCCCTCCAGGGCGTCCCTGACGATGTCCCTGACGGCATCGGCTATCTCGCTCCTCCCGCCGTAGGCGAGGGCCACATTCAATACGAAGTCCGAATACTTCCTCGTCGCCCACTCTGCTTCCTCGATGGCTTTTCTGACGTTTTCAGGCAAAAGATCCCTTCTCCCAATAACGTTAACTCGTACACCATGTCTATGAATCCTCTCGTCCTCAACGAGCTCCTTGAACTTTTGCTCAAATAGATTCATAAGGGCGTTGACCTCCTCGGGCTTCCGCTTAAAGTTCTCGGTGGAGAAGGCATAGACGGTGAGGGTCCTTATGCCGAGGTCTATACACCACTCGATTATCTCCTCCAGTTTTTGTGAACCGAAGTAATGGCCGTACCACGGAGGCTTCTCAAGCTTCCGCGCCCATCTCCTGTTCCCGTCCATGATTATTGCCACATGTTTCGGCATGTTTCCTGATTTAACCCTCTCCAGAAGGTAGTCTTCATAGAGGTCGTAAGCAGGCTTGAATAAAATGTGAGGGACGTGAGAGAGGAATCTGTAAATCATGACCCTCACTCAAGCTTCTTCCTTGATTTAAGGTGCTTCTCGGCAAGCTCCATGTAGATCTCGGCGTTCTTCTTCGTCCACTCAATTTCCTCCTCGGTGAGCTGCCTGACGACCTTGCCGGGGACGCCGACGACTAGGCTGTAATCGGGTATCTCCTTGCCGGGCGGAACGAGGGCACCGGCACCTATAACGACGTGCTTGCCTATCTTGGCCCCGTCGAGGATTATGGCACCCATGCCGATGATTGTGTAGTCGTCGATGGTTGCACCGTGGACGACCGCGTTGTGGCCAATGGTAACGTACTTGCCAACGATGGTGGGCTGGTCGTGGGAGGTGTGTATGCTCACGTTGTCCTGGACGTTGGAACAGCAGCCGATGTAGATCTGCTCGATGTCGCCCCTGAGAACCGCTGAAGGCCAGACGCTCGTCTTCTCCTCGAGAACGACGTCCCCTATTATCGAGGCATTCTCATCAACGAAAGCCGTCTCGTGAATTTTAGGCTTCTTTCCCTCGAGCTCGTAAATCGCCATAAGCATCACCGGCCTTAACTCCTCGGCATAACTTATAAACCTAACCGGACAATGGAGTTAGAGGGAGTGCAATGAGGTACAGAAGGGGGGCAAGTGCCGAGAGGGAGCTCATAAAGATGCTCGAGAAGGCCGGCTTCGCCGTTGTGCGCTCGGCCGGGAGCAAGAAGGTGGACATAATAGCGGGGAACGGGAGGCTCTATCTTTGCATTGAGGTCAAGAGCACCCATGACGAGAAGCTGTACTTCAGCCAGGAAGACTACGAGAAGCTCACCTCCTTTGCGGAGCGCTTCGGTGGGAAGGCTATCATAGCGGTGAAGTTCATAAACAACGGCTGGCGCTTCTTCTATCCGGATGCCCTCGAGAAAGGCGGCAAAAACTATAAGATTAGCCTGCGGACAAAGAATTATTTGACCTTCGATGAAATCACCGGAAGGCAGACCTCTCTTTCAGAGGTGATCGAACGTGAAGCTTAGGGGCTTGATCGTTGTAATCCTCATCCTGGCGATGATCCCGTTCTTTCCGGAGGCAAGCGCCCAGCCGCTCGTCATCCTGCCGCTCAACAACAACTTCTCCGGCGTCCCCGGTGACACGATAATAATCCCCTTCCAGCTCGAAAACCTCGGCAATCAGACCCTTGAGAACGTCACCGTTTACGTTACCGGGCCTGCAAACGCCTTCCTTTACGAGAGCAAGAAGATAAGCGGGCCGATAGAGCCCAACCAGACCTACCAGGATACCCTCTCCGTAAAGATTCTGAACACCGCCCCAGGCAGGTACAACCTCACGCTCGTCGCAAGGGCCGGATCCATCTACTCCGAGGCACAGGTAACGGTTGCCGTGAAGACCCTCGTGGACTACGACCTGAGGGTGGACGTCGGAAGGGAGTACCCCTACGGGAGCAACGTCAGCGTGATCCTCACGATGAGGTCAAAGGCCAACGGCGTCATAATCGGAAGAATCGGCTATACGATAACCCGCGATGGCGAGAACGTCGAGGACTTCGCGACGACCATCTACCTGAACCCGGGCGAGAGATGGGTGAAGAACGTGACCCTGACCATGCCCCCCGTCGGGAACTACCACGTCCGGTTCTGGGCATACTTCGGCGGCAAGTCCAAATCGGTGACTGCTTCATTCAGGGTGTTCCAGCGTAACCTCGGCTACGAGGCGTACTTCAGGGACGGGGCCATACACGTCTTCGTCTACGACGAGGGCGGGAACGGCGTCCCGGACATCTCCGTGAGGATAAACGGGATCTCATTCAAGACCGACGAGGGTGGAACGGTCTCGTACCTCGTGACCGAGCCCGGAACCTACGAGGTGGTCCTCAACCTCGACGGAAAGATCGTGACGACCTTCGTGGAGGTCAAGAAGCTCTTCATAAGCTACGAGCAGACCAACGACACCCTTCTGGTCAGGGTCGTTGACTCGACCGGAAAGGCCGTCCCCAACATAACCGTGACCGCATCGGGCCCGCTCGGAAAGGACTACGCGACTACAAATACCTCCGGACTGGCGGCCATGGACCTGAAGAAGACTGGCTACGGGACGATAATCCTGAAGGCGGAGAGCAGCGAGTACATGGGCACCTCGGTTACGGCGAAAACCGTCGAACCCCCGAAGCCGACGCCCAGCCCCACGCCGACCCCGAGCCCAACCAGCACTACATCGGCGACGACAACCACACCTCAAAAGCCGCCGAAGGACTACGGACCTCTTCCGCTCATACTCATACTGTCGGGCGTTGTGCTGGCGGGGACCTCCTACGTTGCATTCTTCAGGCCGATAGTTCAGGAGGAGACTATAGACCGCTACTACTTCGTCAAGGTCAGGGCTCCGAGGCTGAAGGGCCTCGACGGCTTCAGCTTCGAGAAGAGAACCAACGCCCTTGAGGTCAGGGCGACGAAGGGGAAGGCCAGAATAGAGGACGGTAGGGTCCTCTGGGAGATAGAGCACCTCGAACCCGGGGAGGAGGCCTACCTCCAGGTTCTCCTCGGGTGAGTCCCTTCTTTCCTTTCGCAAACCTTATTAAGCCGGCCGAATACATTCAGATGGAAATCTAAAGGAGGCGAAAGCCATGGTGGACATAGAGTTGCTCAGGAAGGTTGTTGAAGCGCCGGGCGTTTCCGGCCACGAGTTCATGGGAATAAGGGACGTTGTTCTGAAGGAGCTTGAGCCCGTTGTGGACGAGATATACGTTGACAAGCTCGGCAACGTCATCGCCCACAAGAAGGGCTCCGGGCCGAGGATAATGATAGCCGCTCACATGGACAAGATTGGAGTCATGGTCAACCACATGGACAAGGAAGGCTACCTCCACGTCGTTCCGGTTGGAGGCGTTGACCCGAGGACGCTGGTTGCGCAGAGGATAAGGTTCTTCACCGAGAAGGGGGAGCGCTACGGCGTCGTTGGCCACATACCCCCTCACCTCCAGAAGCCGGAGGACAGGAAGAAAGCGGCGGACTGGGACACCATCGTTGTCGACGTCGGCGCTGACAGCAGGGAGGAAGCTGAGGAGCTCGGCTTCCGCGTTGGTACCGTCGGCGAGTTCGCCCCTGCATTTGTACAGCTCAACGAAAACAGGATTGCAACCCCGTATCTCGACGACCGCGTCTGCCTCTACGCCATGATAGAGGCCGCCAAGAGACTTGAGAGCCACGAGGCGGACATATACTTCGTCGGCAGCGTCCAGGAGGAGGTTGGGCTAAGGGGTGCGCGCGTCGCTTCCTACGCCATCGACCCGGAGATAGGCATAGCGATGGACGTTACCTTCGCCAAGCAGGTCGGCGACAAGGGTAAGATAGTGCCCAAGCTCGGCGGCGGGCCGGTCATGGACGTCGGGCCGAACATCAACCCCAAGGTTCGCGCCTTCGCCGACGAGGTTGCCAAGAAGTATGGCATAGAGCTCCAGGTCGAGGCCAGCCCGAGGCCGACCGGAACCGACGCCAACATAATGCAGATCAACCGCGAGGGCGTTGCGACGGCCGTTCTCAGCATACCGATACGCTACATGCACAGCCAGGTCGAGACCGCCGATTTAAGGGACATCGAGAAGACCATAGAGTTCGCAAAGCACTTCCTTGAGGAGCTCCGCCCGATGGACCTCACCCCGTGAGGGGGTTCCCTTTTCTTATCCTTCGCTGGGAAAGGTTTATACTCCCAAGGGGCCTTATTAAATATTGGTGGGGAATGTGGAGTCCAAGAAGGTTCTGGAGAGCATCGAGGCCATCAGGAAGGGAATGCCCCCGTCGCTGGAGGAGTTTAAATCCCTCGGCCTCGCGAAGGACGGGATATACAAGAGGCTAGAGTTCGCCATAGGGCTCGTCCTCGAGGGGCTGGCGGAGAAGGCGAGGGAGCAGGGCATAATAGCCATCTCCTACGGGGACGTTGTCGCATCGCTCAAGGAGAAGGGTTTGATTCCCGAGGACGTGGCCGAGAAAGCTGCTTTTCTTGCCCAGCTCAGGGAGGTTCTCATATACGACTACGACCTCGTAAACGATGAGATAGCCTTCAGGGACATGGAAGAGTACGTGAAGTTCGTCGAGGACGTCCTGGCCCATCTGGAGGGGTGGGCGTGATACTCATCGTGCCCATAGGGGATGTTGAGGGGCACATCGTCGACGGCGTTGCAGGTTTCGTCGGCGCGTACTACTCCAAGCTGGGCATTCAGGTTGAGGTGGCGGATTCTCTGCCAGATAGTGAATTCAAGAACGCCTACAACCCCGCCAGGGGGCAGTTTTTGGGGCGGGCTTTCCTACCGGTTCTGGCTGGCATCGGGAAAACCTCGGAAGCGATGGCAGTTCTCGGAATCACTTCACTCGACCTCTACGAGGAGGGGCTTAACTTCATCTTCGGCCTCGCCCATTCCGGCTTGGGGGCCGCGGTGATCTCGACGTTCCGGCTCAGACCGGAGTTCTACGGCGAGCCCCCAGACCCAGAACTGCTCGTGGAGAGGGCCATAAAGGAGGCCATGCACGAGCTCGGCCATGTTTTCGGCCTCGGCCACTGCCCGAGGCGGGAGTGTGTCATGCACTTCTCCAACTCGATAATAGACACCGACATCAAGGGGACAACATATTGTCCCTCCTGCGAGGCCAGACTGAAGGAGAACCTGGGGGTGATTCCGTGATAGAGATTGAGGTTAAGGGCTACGCGGACGATAAAATCTTCGAGAGGGTTAGGGAGGACTTCGAGCTTATAAGGCGCGAGTACCACGAGGACACCTACTTCCAGCACCCGTGCAGGGACTTCGCCGAGACGGACGAGGCGCTCAGGATAAGGGTGAGGCGCTTCAACGGACACTTCGAGGCCTTCCTCACCTACAAGGGGCCGAAGATCGACCCGAACTCCAAGACGAGGAGGGAGATAGAGGTCCCCATAAGCGACCCCGACAAGCACTCGGAGATACTCTCCCGCCTTGGATTCCAGGAGGTTCTGACCGTCGAGAAGGTGAGGGAGAAGTACTACGTGGACAAAGGGATAATCATAGCGCTCGACGAGGTTGAGGGCCTCGGCAAGTTCATCGAGATAGAGGCCCTCGCAGAGGACGAAAGAGCCGTCGAGGAGACCGTTGAGAGGCTGAAGGAGATACTCCGGGAACTGGGAGTTGAGCGCTTCGAGAGGCGCTCCTACCTGGAACTGCTGCTCGAAAGGAGGTGAACCATGGGGAAGCTTGACGA
>JAMOTW010000058.1 GCA_027062125.1 Thermococcus sp. | reverse complement strand
AACCACGAGCTCCTCGAGGAGATCATCGCGTACCGGTTGGGGAAAATCGAGGATGGCATCGTGAACCTGACCGAAGACCTTCCTGGCGGTTTTGGAGCCGGTCTTCCAGAGGTAGGTGCCTATTTCTATGAGGGCCTTGGCGGCCAGAAATGGGTTCTCCATGGAGGAGACGACGTTGAATGCATACTTGAAGGCGGTCTTGTACTCGGGATGCCTGGCCCGGTGCATGTAGTAGCCAATTTTAGCGTAGGTGACAGCCCTGAGGTATTTGTCACGTATGTCCGCGGCCAGTCGAAGGGCCTCACGGTAAACTTCAACGGGCATTATTTCCACCGGAGAATTTACAACATGGAAGTATTTAATTATTTTCCATTAACTAAAACATGTGAGTAGAATTTGAGTAGAATTAGCCAAAAAACGAAAGTTCAACCGAGCTCGTCATACACGACGCCAACGACTTCTCCGTCGTCGAGGGAGACGAAGCTGACTTTGGTCTTTTTACCACTCTTAGGGTCTACAACGACAAAATCTGGTTTGGATAGGTAGTTACTGCGTGGTATCTTCCAGACATCGCCGTAATGGGCTCTAAGCTCCTTCAAAAACCTTTCCGCATCCTTCCGGATAACAGTTGTCATAGATATCACCGTTACTGTGTACTATTCAAGAATATAAAAAGGTTTCCTATAGACATTCGTTAAAGATAATATCGGCAATCGTCTATTTGAGCGGATACCTGCAGGAGCCCGTCAGTCCTGACGGTCTCGGCTCCGGAATAGACACATCGGGACAGCGGCCGACCCAACTGTTTATAAACTTTGAAGGCCTCCTCACTACGGTGAGAGAAAATGCCCCTGGAAAAGCTTGGAAAGGCACTCAACAGCGCCCTCAGGAAGCTTGCCCGGTCGCGGACCGTAGACGAAGCGACGATAAAGGAAGTCGTGAGAGACATACAGAGGGCACTCATTCAGGCGGATGTAAACGTCAGGCTCGTTCTCCAGTTAACGAAGACGATAGAGAAGAGGGCCCTTGAGGAGGAGCCCCCCGCGGGGGCCTCCAAGAAGGAGCATATAATCCAGATAGTCTACGAGGAGCTCACGAAGTTCCTCGGAAAAGAGGCGAAGCCCCTGGAGATAAAGGAGAAGCCAACCATCCTGCTCACCGTTGGTATACAGGGTTCGGGTAAGACCACGAGCGTGGCAAAGCTCGCGAGACACCTCCAGAAGAGGGGCTACAAGGTCGGCCTCGTCTGCTCCGACACCTGGCGTCCGGGGGCGTACTACCAGCTCAAGCAGCTCGTCGAGCCGCTGGGAATAGAGGTCTTTGGAGACCCAGAGGAGAAGGATGCCGTAAAGCTCGCCAGAGAGGGCGTTGAGTACTTCAAGGAGAAAGGCGTGGACGTCATCATAGTCGACTCCGCCGGAAGGCACAAGGATGAGTCCGGTCTCATAGAGGAGATGAAGCAGATAAGCGAGGCCATAAAGCCCCACGAGGTCATACTCGTCATTGATGGAACCATCGGTCAGCAGGCCTACAACCAGGCCCTCGCCTTCAAGGAAGCCACCCCTATAGGCTCGATAATCGTCACGAAGCTAGATGGAAGCGCTAAGGGTGGTGGAGCACTCTCCGCCGTTGCCGCAACCGGTGCGCCGATAAAGTTCATCGGTGTCGGCGAAAGGATCGACGATCTAGAGGCCTTCGACCCCAAGCGCTTCGTCTCCAGGCTCCTCGGGATGGGCGACATAGAGGGCCTCCTCGAGAAGCTGGAGGAGCTCCAGAAGCAGCAGGAGTTTAAGGAGGAGGACCTCGACAAGTTCCTCAAAGGCAAGTTCAACCTCAAGGACATGTACGCCCAGCTCGAGGCGATGCAGAAGATGGGGCCGCTCAAGCAGGTTCTCCAGATGATACCGGGCATGGGCTACTCCCTTCCTGAGGATGCGGTCAAAGTCGGCGAGGAGAAGCTGAAGAGGTACCGTGTAATAATGGACTCCATGACGGAGGAGGAGCTCGAGAACCCGGAGATAATCAACTACTCGAGGATAAAGCGCATAGCCAGGGGCTCGGGAACGAGCACCGCTGAAGTCAGAGAACTTTTAAACCAGTACAACCAAATGAAAAAGATGTTCAAGAGCATGGACAAGAGGAAGCTGGCCAAGATGGCCAAGAAGTTCAACTTCGGGGGGTTCGGGATATGATGGAGGCCTTCGTGCTCGTGGTCGTTAAGCCCGGTTATGAGGAGGAGGTTCACAACGCCCTCAAAGACAACGACAGGATAAAGGAGATATACAGAGTCTACGGAGAGTACGATCTCATCCTCCGCGTCAAGGTCGGGAGCATAGAGGAGCTCGACAGGTTCCACGACGAGGTTCTGAGGAAGCTCAGGCACATAGAGATGACGGAGACGCTGATAGCCAGCTCCTACAGGGGGTGAGGGGTTGGAGAAGAGGTGGGTCGCCACCATCGACCTCGAGACCCTCGAGGTGGAGCACGACCCCACCTTCAAATTTAAGTGCCTCGAGGACTGCGGGCGGTGCTGCTACGAGCTCGAGATACCCGTGAGGGACGAGGATATAGCCAGAATCGAGGAGCTGGGCTATAACGCCTGGGAATTCGTCGACTACGATAAGATGTTCTACCGCGGGGACAAGTTCCTCAGCTACGCTATAAAGAAGAGACCCTTTGACGGGGCCTGCGTCTTCCTCGACCCGGAGACGAAGAGGTGCAGGATATACTCCCACAGGCCCCTCGCCTGCAGGCTGTATCCTTTCGTGTTCGTGAAGTCGGGAAGGAAGATGGAAGTCTACGTTAAAATCGACCCCTTCTGCCCAGGCATCAACCACCCCGACGGGGAGCCCGTTACAAAGGAGTTCCTGCTCCGTGAATACGGCCACGTTATAGAGGAATACCGCAGAAAGATTGTAAAGGTCACCGAGTGACCGAAACATATTTATACATTTTCTTGTTAATCAATGGGCACCGGAGGTGAGAGCGTGAGTCAGCTGAAGTCCGTGCAGGAGAAGCTGAGACTGGTCAGGGTACTCAGGCTGCTCAAGAAGACCTACACCTACGAGGAGCTCTCCAAGATAACGGGGCTCCCGATAACTGTGCTCAACAGGTACGTCCGCGGGAAGGTCCTCCCCAGCGCCGAGAGGACGAAGGAGCTCCTCAACCTGCTCCTGCCGTACATAAATATAGAGGAGGAGGTCCGGAAGAGGATAAAGTTCGATGAGTACGGGTTTTTCGACAACATGCCCGTCCTCAGCGACACCGCGCTGATGAGCCTTATAGCTGAAGACGTGGCCGGAAGGTACATGGACAAGAACGTGGACAAGGTCCTAACAGCCGCAACGGACGGCATAGCCCTCGGCGTCCACGTGGCGAGGGAGCTCAACGTCGACGTCGTCTATGCCAAGAAGAAGAAGGAAGTGGGCGTTGAGAAGTTCTACGAGGTCAGCTACGTCCCGAGCGCCTCGGGAAGCGTTACAACACTCTACCTGCCACAGTGGGCGCTCAGAAAGGGAGAGAACGTACTCATAGTGGATGACGTTATAAGGAGCGGGGAAACGCAGAGGGCCCTCCTCGAGATGTGCAGGCAGGCCGGTGCGAAGCCCGTCGGGATGTTCTTCCTCATAAGCGTCGGCGACGTGGTTGACCGCCTCAAAGAGGAGTACAGCATCCCGGTGGAGAGCCTCATAAGGCTGGAGTGATTGGAATGAAGGTCTTTATCTACAACGCCGACGGCCTGACGATCCCGGTGGAGGTCGAACCCGGCCTCCCCTTTAAATTCCGCTGCACTGAGGAGGAGTGCGGAAAGGAAGTCATCATAGAGGGCGTTGTGAGGCACGCCGACGAGGCGGAGTTCACGAGGGTTCTCGAGAGCACCGTGGATGAGAACCCGGACTTCAAGAAGATACTGGAGATAACGGCCAGAAAGCTCATCTTCGAGGGGAAGGTCAACGGGAAGGAGGTAACCCTCCCGGTGGAGAGCTTCGACGACTTCGCGAAGCGCTTCCTGGACGAGGTCTTAGTCCTCAAGTCCTAACCTCATGTCCTCTTTTACCACCTGCATGGCAACGCTGGTGTTCGTCTTCTCCACGCCCTCGAGGGAGAGGAGCCACTTCACGAACCTGTTCATGTCGGCCCTGTCCCTGAACTTGGCAACCACGACTATATCAAACTCGCCCGTTATATCGTAGACGAGCATCACCCGGTCGTTCTTCGCTATCTCGCGCTCTATCTCCACTATCTTCCTCCCCTGGGCCTTCACGCCTATAACCGCCGTGAGGCCGAAGCCAAGCTTCTCGTAGTCGAGAACAGGGGCAAAGCCCTTGATTACCCCCTCCTCCTCCATCCTCTTAATCCTGTTGTAGACCGTTCCAACGGCCACCTTCAGCTCCCTGGCTATCTCGCGGTAGGAAAGGCGGGCGTTCTCCTGGAGCAGGGAAAGGATTCTAAGGTCGAGCTCGTCCACTTCCTCACCCCCTAACTGAGTGAACCGTAAACTTTAAATACCCTTCCCTTGGAGGGAATAGCGGGCAGAGGACCGGTAGCCTAGCTAGGACAGGGCGGCGGCCTCCTAAGCCGCAGGTCCGGGGTTCAAATCCCCGCCGGTCCGCCACAGAAACTTTGCCTTCGCAAAGTTTCATCAAAGCTTGTGATTGCTTTTCAAAGTATCTTCTTTTAGAGTGCACATTATTAAACGGCTGATTCTAGTTGGATTTCCTTGTTTTTAAATTGAGCTTTCACCGAGTCCCTTAAATACGACGACCGTTGGGCGTCAAAAAGAAAAATGGACTCCAAGAGTTAACGGCGAATTTCGGATGAAATCACTCTCCAAGTGTCAAATTCAAATGTGCACACCGTCTAAACGGCCGATCCAAATAGCAATCACAAACTTTGGTCAAGCTTTCTTAAAGCTTCCTGTACTCTCAAACCCCTGATACGGGGTTTACCCCTACACCCCTGTTTTTTCTCTAAAAACCTGGGAAACTACGTTTCCCCACTTCCTTACCCCTTAACCCTCCGGGGGCTAACGCCCCCACATCCCAGGCAGCCTTTACTTAACTACTCTCAAGACAATTTTAACAGTGCGCGCTTTAGTTCTCGCCAATTTGACAGAGGGGGAAACTAACTTTCAGTAATCACAAGATTTTTAGTTAGTTACGTCTATACTTTCCCTCGGTGTTTGTATGAACACCATCAAACTCCTTGCCATAATGATTACCTTGGTTATGGTTTCCGCATGCTTGAACCAACCCACAGGAACAAGCACATCACGCTCATCTTCCAATTTGTTTAGCTCCTCCCCAACGGCATCACCGAGAACTACCATTGATGTATATCCTCCTAGGGTTGTTGGTTTTAACTGGACTCCAACTAAAGTGGTCTGGGATAAAATTTACAATATTAAAGTCACTTTTAGAGTGATTGACGATGAGAGCAGGATTAAACGCGTGATTTTAAAATTCATTCCCATAGAGTACACGTACTTCATCACAAAATACGGGATGAGACCGGAAGATCACCCGAAAGTCTTCCCACCCGAGAAAGAGCGAGTTTACGAGTTAAAACCCGTTGACGGCGTTCTTGATGAAAAAGAAGAAGAATTCAGCGTGAAAATCAACAACATCACTGGAGGAAGAGAGTACAGGATAATCATAACCGCAGAGGACGACGCTGGAAACACAAGAACATTCGAGTACAAGACGCCTTATATTAGACAATACGAGAACTTCGGCAGACAATTATACGAAAAAGGAATAATCGTTGGGGCATCATTATCAATGTGGTATGGTGAAGATGGTCGTCCTGGTCCAACACCTGGTGAAACATGGCAAGTTCCAATATGGGGAAGATATTTTTCAAACGATCCGATTGTTATTTCAAAACAAATTGATTTAGCGACTGGACATGGTATAAACCTGTTCTGGATTGGGATTAACAATCCATTTGAACGAGAGACTTTTTCTAGAAAAATTATCAAAAATGTTCTGGCTTCAAATGTATACTTCGCTGTTATGCTTGATCCCACTGGCCATATGATTGCTTCCCCTGACGAATCTTATGATCTGAGTGATTCATGTAACAAAGAGATATTTTTAAATGATATCGTGTTCGTGTTAAAGAATTACACTAGATTCCAAAATTACCTAAAAATAGAGAATAAGCCTGTCATAGCGATTTACCTTTCTTATGCATTCGAAAACGAGTATGATCCAATTCTGGAATCTAAACAGCTAGCACGTGAATATGGGTTTGACGGAATATTTTATATCGGGGATCAAATTCCGTGGATATTGTCCGATCCCATTGAGGAGAGTTGGCTCATTGAGAAGTCAGAGATTTATGATGGAGTGACAGGATGGGCTGGTCTGTATTGGGGTGATCCATTAGATCCTCAAGCTAAAAGGGTCATTTCTAATTATAATCATTGCCTCAGGAAGTTATACTTTAAATGGATGATAGCATTATCAAACACTTCTATAGATTTAATCCCTAGCGTAGTGCCAGGATTCGATGGAAGAAAGGCTTCGTGGGGTGACCCCAATGAGTTACCACTACCAAGGGATGCTAAAAGATTTAAAGAATCTTTAGAGATATCCCTAGAACTTTCTACTAGCAAGCATGGTTTAAAAATGATACGAATTGATACATGGAATGACTGGTATGAAAATACTCAGATAGAGCCTTCTCAAGACGAGGGGTTTGTGTATCTTGATGTTCTCAAGCAAGTTCTTGAGGAGTACTTGGAGAACGTCACTTCGCCTAAACCCCAGGTTCTGGATTTTAACTGGACGCCGACTAAGGTTGTTTGGGATAAGGTTTATGATTTGAAGGTTAGTTTTAAGGTCTCTTACCCACCTGATGAGATTTCCAGCGTGAAGTTGATCTTCAAACCGGAGAATTACTCGTACTTTATAACCGAATACGGGATGAGACGAGAGGATTATTATAAAGTCTTCCCTAATGATTCAAGGGTTTACGAGTTAAAACCGGTCGATGGAACATTCGACAAGAATGAAGAGGAGTTCAAAGTCGAAGTGAAGAACATCACCGGGGGCGCCGAGTACTGGATAATCATTCAAGTTCAAACAAAAAACGGGAGGACAGTAGAGTACAAGAGGAAAACACCATACATCAGACAGTATGAAAACAATGCGAAAAAAGATGATATTATAGTAATGGCAAGTTACATGCCTTGGTTTACAGATTCTTCTTGGGTAAATGATCACAATTTTAAAGGATATCCCTTACTTGGTGCATACGTTCTCTCGGATCCTATGGTTGTTTACAAGCATGCAGATTGGGCCACTGGTTATGGAATAGACGCATTTTTAATGAACTGGAATGGTGCTGATAAAAGTGGCGATAGCAACACGCTTCGTATTCTCCATCTTCTCAAAAATTTCAGAGGAGCGCCGAAAATAGGCATATTATGGGGACCTAAGCCAGGAGTCATGATTAATGATGAATATGGTGAGTACTATAACATGAGTATTGAGCACAATAGAGAGGAATTCCTAAATGAGATGAAATACATAGCTTCAGAATACATGAACGATCCCCTCTACCTCAAATTGGAGAATAGACCAGTAATATATTTCTATCAATCAAATGCACTCAGAGGTAATATTTCTCAGATAATGAAGGAATGTAGAAAAATTATAAAGAATGAAACTGGGATGGATCCATTCATATTTGGTGAGGAAATAGGATGGTTGTTTACTTTTCCAGAGGATTGGTTGAATATTGAAGGAAATTCTCTAGCTAGATTAAAACTGTTTGATGCTGTAAGTGATTGGGCAGGTGCGCATGACAGATCCAACCAAGATTTCATCGTTAATTATTCGAAGTATCTAGATCGTTTGTATCATGAATGGAGCTCTTTCTTGAAAAAACAGGATGTAGGATTCGTTCCAAGTGCTATTCCTGGATTCGACGAGATTTATATATATTATGAACCAGACTTACCCCCAACTCCCAAAACACCATCACTCTTCAAAGAAAGATTAGAAATAGCATTAAGGTATATGGATCCAGGTTTAAAGATGATCAGGATAGATACGTGGAATGATTGGGGAGAGTGGAGCAATGTTGAGCCTACTAGTGAGGAAGGTTTCGTCTTCCTCGAAACTCTCAAAGAAGTTCTAGAGGAGTACATGAAAAAACAAGAAAAAGACTGACTGTGTGTTTATTCCTGTGTCAGACCGCGTATCAGTTCGTCCAGAGCCTTGTAGGCGTCACTGGTACCATACACCTTCTCCATGATCTTACAGATAGCTGATGTCACGCGTTTGGGTGACTTAGTTCTCCACTTGGCTTGCCCTTGTGGAAGTCTTTTTCCTTCACTTCAAAGATAGCAAAACAGAAAAGGTTCAGAGGTAGCCCCTGTCCTCCTCTTCCTGGGTCGAGGGCGGCATCTGCTGTTCGAGCATCGCCCTCTGCATCTCCTGGACCTTCCTGAGTATTTCCTCCGTCTCCTTGGCGCGCTCTTCCAGGGCGGTCATGTCGAGCTCAAGACCGAGGATTTTGGTCACAGCGAGGAGGACGGACTTGGCCGACTTGGCATCGACTATGTAGCCAAGGCTCTCGCCGAGTAGGCTTATCCCGTACATCGAGCGGAGCTTGCCCATGCCGAGGAGCAGTCCAGCGGCCCCGACTATCGCGCCGCCCTCATCGTCGCGCCAGATGACCTCGACCTGGCAGCCTTCCAGCTTTTTCTGGTAGTGCTCAACCAGCTCCTCGTGGGTCACGGCAGCGAGAACCCTCGGCTCGCCCTGGAGCTCCGGGACCTGGTAGCCACCCATCGTGATGATTTCCCTGACTCCGAACTCGCTCACGAAGTCCAGCATCTTGCCCACGACCTCGTAGTGGCCCGGGCTGTCTGTAGGCGCGACCTGCTGGTCGCCGGTGATGATAATGATGTCCCTGCCGTTCTCATCGGGGTTCTTCCAGTAGTAGAACTCGTTCTTCATCAGCTCGACGACGGAGTTCTTCTTGATGAGGACCTGGTGCATGAAATGCGGCGAGTAGAGCTCCGCGAACTTGACGGCGTTGAGCTCCTGAATGAGGTGTTCAGCGGCTAACTTTCCAACGAGGCCTATCCCGGGAAGTCCCTCGATGAAGACGGGATCCCTGAGCTCGGGCCTTTCGAGGACGTATATGGTGGTCTCCTTCATTTCACTCCCTCCTGGCTATGCCCAGCTGCTCGCGCTTCAGCCTGCGCCTGTACTCCCCGTAAGGGTCCTCGGGCGAAAAGCGCGGCGGGTGGGCTACCTTGGTCTTCTCTCCGCAGACGGGGCAGGTCTCCTTCAGAGTGTACCTGCCGCACTTGGGGCACTTCCTTATCCTGAAGTGCATCAGCTACCCCTCTTCTTGACCTTCTTTATGCGCTTCTCCTTCCTTATGAGGGTTGCCTCTCCGCCTGCCTCCTTGATAACGCGGAGTATTTCCTCGGCTATGTCCTCAAGAACCTCCTCGGCCTTGTAGTAGTCCGGGGCGGTGATGTCTATCCTGTACCTCGGCGCCCCCTGGTAGGAGAACTTGACCTCTATCTCCTTCTCCTCGTTGGCCCTGT
>JAMOTW010000057.1 GCA_027062125.1 Thermococcus sp. | reverse complement strand
CTCCCTGACGGTGAGCCACTTGTTGCCCATCGCGAGGCTCTCGAAGATGACCTGGCTCGCTGGAAAGTCAACGCCCGCCCCCAATGCGGCGGTTGTAACCACAACATCGAGCCTTTGAGCCAAGAACTCCGTCTCCGTGAGCTTCCTCTGCTTGTAGGGTAAACCGGAGTGGTAGGGCTTGGCCTTCAGGCCTTTGCTCGTGAGGTAAGCGGCAAGCTCGTGGGTTCTCTTCCTGGAGAAGGTGAAGACTATCGTCTGGCCCCTGTAGCCCTGTCTCGACTTCCTCATCGCTTCGGCTTTACAGAGGTTGGCGATGTGCCTCCACTTCTCGCTCTCGTTTCTCGCGAGGATTATGTGTCTCTCCAGGTCAACGGGCCTCTCGTCGTAGAGAACGAGCTTTAGGCCAAGTTCTTTGGCCAGCTCCTCCGAATTTCCGACGGTTGCGCTTAAACCTATGAACTGGGCATTGGGATAGAGCCTTCTCAATCTCGCGATGAGTCCATCCAGCCTCGGCCCGCGCTCCTCATCGTCGAGGGTGTGAATCTCGTCTATGACAATCGTCCCGACGTTTCCTATCTTCCTTCCCGCCCTCAACAGATAGTCGATTCCCTCGTAGGTTCCGACGATTATATCGGCGTCGATGCCTGTATCGACCACGACGAGCTCGTCCCTCGTCTTTATCCTGCTCATGCCGACGCGGATGGCAACCCTGAGACCGAGCTTCGAGTACCTCCGCTTGAAGTCCTCGTACTTCTGGTTGGCAAGGGCGACGAGGGGGACGAGGAAGAGCATCTTTTGTCCTTTCATGGCCTTCGGGACACCGGCCAGCTCGCCGATGAGGGTTTTGCCGCTCGCCGTTGCCGAAACGACGAGGAGGCTCTCACCCTCAAGGAGGCCGTTCTTCACCGCCAAACTCTGGACCGGGAGGAGCTCGTTAACGCCCTCAGCTTTGAGAACGGATTTAAACCTCTCGGGGAGCTGGAGCTCGTCGACCTTTACTTTCTCTACCCTCACGTGCTTCGCCTTAAGCTCGTCCCACTTGGTTATCTCAGGGTGCCTCGTCGGGTCGAAGCGGGGGTCGAAGGCGTAGAGAACCTTGTCGAGGTCTCTAAACCTGTCGAGGAGCTTTTTCGCCTGGTCGAACATTGCAACGCTCCTGAACCTGAAGCGGAGCTCCCTCTTGAGTTCGTCCTCCGCACAGCGCTCGCATATGTACTCGCCATGGTATTTAATGCGATTCCCCTCGGTGAGGACGGTTATCCTGCCGTCGAGGAGGCAGAGACGGCAGAGCTCGGCTTTCTCAACGCGCTTGTTCTGGAGCCTCTTCCTGAAGTAGTCCTCCCACTCGTCGGCGTTCACAAGGACGATTCTGGCCTGACGAAGAAGCTTCTCGATTTCCTTCGGATTGCGATACTGGCTGCCCTCAAGAACCTTGAAGAGCCTTCCCTCTCGCATTATAAAGCGGTAAACTGCATCCGCCTTGAGGTTCCTCATCTGAGTCAGCTTCTCGGGCTCGTTCTCGATGAAAAACGCCTCGAGCTCGTTCTTCTTCCTGCCCGGTCTCACTACGAAGAGCATCCTCACCGCCCCTGTGGCCTGTGCTCAGCGCGGTTTCCTCTCAAAGCCAATCCAGGACTCCTTAAAGGTGTCTATGATTAGGGTCGCCTCGACCCGCTCCAGGTTCTTGCCGAAGAGGCGCTTTAACTTTCCGGCGAAGGCCTTAACCTCGTCGGTGTCCTTGAAGTGGGCCTTCACCAGTATCTGCCTCTCGCCGCTTCTCCTGTATATGGCCTCAACGTTCTCCATTCCGGCTACCTTCCTCAGTATCTGGTCGACCGTGTGGTCGTCTATCGCCAGCTTGAGCTCGAAGAAGACCGAGACGTACTCCCCAAGAAAAGCGGGGTCCACAACGGTGGAGTAGCCCCTTATCGCGCCCAGGCTCTCGAGCTTCTCGACCCTGTTTTTAACGCTCGCCGGGGAGAGCTTCACCCGCTTACCCAGCTCCGTGAGGGTTATCCTCCCCTCACTCCTGAGAATCCTCAGTATCTCCCTGTCCTTCTCGTCCACTCCGGGCATGGTCTTCACCGGGCTGGAGATAAGAAGAAAACGAAATCAGCGGGTTATCCTCACCTGGTTCATGAGCTCAAGCGGCTCCGGGTGCCTCTCG
>JAMOTW010000056.1 GCA_027062125.1 Thermococcus sp. | reverse complement strand
ACCCCGATAGGGAGACCTGTGGTGACCCTCCGTGTGACGAGTACTCCTTCATCGGAAAGCCCGGCATACCGAAGAAGTACACCCTCGACGAGATGCGCGAGAAGTTCCTGAGCTTCTTCGAGAAACACGGCCACGGTCGCGTTAAGCGCTTCCCGGTTCTTCCTCGCTGGAGGGACGACGTTCTCCTCGTCGGGGCTTCGATCATGGACTTCCAGCCGTGGGTCATAAGCGGTGAGGCCGACCCGCCGGCGAACCCGCTCACGATAAGCCAGCCCTCGATAAGGTTCACCGACATAGACAACGTTGGAATAACCGGCAGGCACTTCACGATTTTCGAGATGATGGCCCACCACGCCTTCAACTACCCGGGCAAGCCGATCTACTGGATGGACGAGACGGTTGAGCTGGCCTTCGAGTTCTTCACCAAGGAGCTGGGCATGAAGGCCGAGGACATAACCTTCAAGGAGAACCCGTGGGCAGGCGGTGGAAACGCGGGCCCGGCCTTCGAGGTGCTCTACCGCGGTCTTGAGGTTGCTACCCTGGTTTTCATGCAGTACAAGAAGGCGCCAAAGGACGCCGACCCCGCTCAGGTTGTGGAGATAAAGGGCGACTACTACGTCCCGATGGAGACCCGCGTTGTTGACACCGGATACGGCCTTGAGAGGCTCGTCTGGATGAGCCACGGCACTCCGACCGCTTACGACGCCGTCCTCGGCTACGTCGTCGAGCCGCTCAAGAGGATGGCGGGAGTTGAAAAGATAGACGAGCGCATCCTCATGGAGAACTCTCGCCTCGCTGGAATGTTCGACATCGAGGATATGGGCGACCTGCGCTATCTCCGCGAGCAAGTCGCTAAACGCGTTGGAATAAGCGTCGAGGAGCTTACAAAGGCTGTGAGACCCTACGAGCTGATATATGCTGTAGCGGACCACACCAAGGCGCTCACCTTCATGCTCGCCGACGGCGTAATCCCGTCCAACGTCAAGGCCGGGTACCTCGCGAGGCTTCTCATCAGAAAGAGCATAAGGCACCTCCGCGAGCTCGGCCTCGAGGTCCCGCTCGCTGAAATCGTCGCCATGCACATCAAGGAGCTCTCCCCAACCTACCCAGAGTTCAAGGAGATGGAAGACGTTATCCTGGACATAATCAACGTCGAGGAGAAGCGCTACCAGGAGACCCTCAGGCGCGGAAGCGACCTCGTCAGGAGAGAAATAGCGAAGCTCAAGAAGAAGGGCATCAACGAGCTTCCGCTCGAAAGGCTCCTCCTGTTCTACGAGAGCCACGGACTAACGCCGGAGATAGTGGCCGAGGTGGCGCAGAAAGAAGGTATAAAGGTCGAGATCCCCGACAACTTCTACACGCTGGTCGCCAAGGAGGCAGAGAAGACGGAGAAGAAGACCGCCGCTGAATACGCCGTTGACTTCGAGCTCGTCAAGGACCTCCCCGACACGAGGACGCTCTACTACGAGGATCCGTTCATGAAGGAGTTCGATGCGGAGGTTATCAGGGTCATAGACGACTGGGTGGTTCTCAACCAGACGGCCTTCTACCCGGAGGGCGGCGGTCAGCCGTGCGACCTCGGTGAGCTCGAGGTTGAGGGGGAGAAGGTCGAGGTCAGGGACGTTCAGAAGATAGGGAAGGTCATCCTCCACAGGGTCGAGAGGCCCGAGCTATTCAAACCCGGCGCGAAGGTTCACGGAAGGATCGACTGGGACAGGAGAATACAGCACATGCGCCACCACACCGGAACCCACGTCCTCATGGGTGCCCTCGTGAGGGTTCTCGGAAAGCACGTCTGGCAGGCCGGTTCACAGCTCCACACCGACTGGGCCAGGCTTGATATAAGCCACTACAAGCGCATAACCGAGGAGGAGCTCAGGGAGATTGAAAGGCTCGCCAACCGCGTTGTCATGGAGAACAGGAAGGTGACCTGGGAGTGGCTTCCGAGGACCGAGGCCGAGATGAAGTACGGCTTCAGGCTCTACCAGGGTGGAGTCGTCCCAGGAAGGGTCATCAGGGTTCTCAGGATAGAGGACTGGGACGTCCAGGCCTGCGGTGGAACGCACCTGCCCAACACCGGTCTAATAGGCCCGATCAAGATCCTGAGAACCGAGCGCATACAGGACGGCGTTGAGAGGATCGTCTTCGCCGCCGGAGAGGCGGCCGTTAACTGGATGCAGGAGACGGAGAGGATACTCAAGAGAACGAGCGAGGTCTTCCGCGTCCCGCCCGAGAAGGTGCCGGAGACCGCCGAGAGGTTCTTCAACGAGTGGAAAGCGGCTAAGAAAGAGGTCGAGAAGCTCAGGAAGGAGCTGGCCAAGCTCCTCGTCTACGAGCTTGAGAGCAAGGCCGAGAAGGTCGGGGAGATAGAGTTCATCGGCGCGGTCGTCGAGGGCGCGATGGACGACCTCCGCGAGGCGGCAAACAAGCTCAGGAAGGAGAAGAGGGTCATAGTCCTCATCAGCAGGGAGGGCCACTTCGTCGTTGCGGTTGGCGACGGCCTGGACGTAAAGGCCGGGAAGCTGGCCAGGGTGGTAACGAGTGTCGCCGGCGGCGGTGGCGGCGGAAGGAAGGAGCTCGCCCAGGGCAGAATAAAGAACCCGCTGAAGGCCGAGGAGGCGATAGAGGAGGTTAAGAAGAGGCTCGGCTGAGGGTTAGGTTTTTAAATTTTCTTTTCTTTCTAACTGTTGGTTAAAATGGTGCCTAGGGTTTCAATCCCATTGATCCATCTTGAACTCTTGAGATTTCGGGGGAAGTTTCTCCTTTTGCTCGTGGTGGCTCTATTTGCAGCAATGGCCTTTGGAGAGCTGTCCCCGGTAATTCCATACTTCATAGTGGGCTTTCTATTCTCAACGGTGTTTCCCAGGGATTTAGGTGTAACGGTTGGGTTCTTTCTCTCAAAGCCATTCAGGCGCTCCGGTCTTTTTCTGGGACTTTTGTTCTCAAACATCATCGTGGCATCTATTATAGGGGCTCCGTTTGCCTTTCTGAACCCCACTTCTGCCCTTTATTCAGTCTTTGCCCTTCCTTTCCTCCCACTTGGCTATGTTACCGTGTTGGTTCTAAGGAACCCTAGGAAAACCTTCCTCGTGGGTATCGTTCTGTTCCTCATTTTGACCTTTGTTCCACCGGGAATTGTCCAGATGAAAGCCCAAGAAAAGGCACAGACAATGTTAGATGTCCATAGCTTGGAAGATTACAATGCTAGGAGAACCGAGTATCACAAAATGGTTTCTGAACTTGAAAAGCGATACACAACCTACGTCTTCTTCTCCCCGGGAGCCCAGCTTGAACTCTTCGCGAGGGCCTTGGAAACAGGCGACAAAAAGGACGCTGTGTTCAGACTGAGTTTATCTATGGGACTTTTTATCTTCTTTACTGCCGTTTCGTTCGTTATCTTCCTTCACTTTGAGCCTAGGGAATTTCTAATGCCCTCTCCGTCGTCCCTCTATCTTTCCTTTCTCCCGTGGTGGTTCAGGAAGGAGCTGGCCAATCTATGGGCTTCGAGGGCCTTTGTTGTCTTTGTATTCCTGATGCTTCTGCCCTTCTGGAGAACCCTAAAATCCTTTGTCCTGCTCTTCTTATTTCCCCTAGCAACTCTGGAGGTTCTCTCCGAGAATCCGGTTTTACTCCTCAGCAAGCCTGTTGGAAGAGACTACATTATTCGGCGTTTTCTGGTAGTTTCTGCTCTCTTTGCGATTTCGCTTCCATTTGTTGGAGCTTCTTTTGGGGTAGCGTTCTTTCTTGCGTCGTTAACTTTCCTTGTCGGGCTTTTTACTAAAAAAGGTGCGTTACTTGGAATTCCTGTCCTTGCCCTGCTGTTTGCTCCAGCCATCAACTCCAGCGTGGCCTCTCTTGTCTTTGCTTTCCTTGCGGTATTCTTCCTGTTGCTTGCCAGGTTCAGACTTTTGAGAATTGATTTCAGCTCTTGGGATTGACCTTTTATACTAATGTCCTCGTACACTTATAGGTGGTTCAAAATCAAAGTCAAAACCCTCACGAGAGAGATCATTGCGCTCGCCGATGGGCTCGGCCTTAACGCCGTCCCGGAATACCGAACGCCCGACGGCACGAGGATAGACATAGCGGTTCTCAACGGCGAGCGGAAGCTCCTCGCGATAGAGCTTGAAGCTTCCTTTAAGTGGTTTCCTCAAAGGCTCCTCTACGACGTTGTCAAGGCCCACCGGGCGAATTTCCCGGAGCTGTGGGTCGTCTCGAACTTCAACTCGAAGCCCGGCTGGATTCTGAGCTACGCCGCGGAGACAGGAATCACCCTGAGAATTCTGAAGGAAAAAGAGGTCTTGGAGAAGCTCAGAGCCCGGTTGGCTCGTCTATGAAGAAGACTTCCAGCCCGAGCTTTGTCCTCACGACCTCCATAAGCGCTTTAACCCCGAGCGTCTCGGTCTTGTAGTGCCCTGCAACGAGGACGCTCTGGGGCAGGTCGATGGCTGTTAGGTAATCCGCGTGGGTGAATTCACCAGTTACGAGCAGGTCTATCCCCTTTCTGTGCGCCTCCTCAAGTGCGAAGGCCCCGGCCCCGCTCACGGTGCCTACCGTTTTTATCTCCCT
The DNA here is from genome assembly GCA_027062125.1 of Thermococcus sp. Classification (GTDB taxonomy): domain Archaea; phylum Methanobacteriota_B; class Thermococci; order Thermococcales; family Thermococcaceae; genus Thermococcus. The sequence continues at coordinate 5,095 of JAMOTW010000056.1, read as the reverse complement.
CGCTCCGAACTCGTAGGTTTTGACCGTGGTGTCGAGCCTCTCGGCGATGATCTGCGCCACCTTCTCGATGGGCTGCGGCTTGGAGAACTCCCCATAGAAGCCCACGCTCAGCCCCCTGTACTCGCCGAAGGGTCCCCGGGGCTCAATGCTCAGGAGGCGGAGCAGCTCGACGTTGTTGCCGACCTCTGGGTGCGCATCCAGGGGCAGGTGGGCGGCGTAGAGGTTTATCCCGCTCTCCATGAGGGCCTTAAGGCGTCTGTAGTGTATCCCTGTGATGTAGCCGAGGCCGCCCCATATCATGCCGTGGTGGACGACCATCATATCGGCGCCTGCTTTTGCAGCCCTCTCGATTGTTCTTAGCGTTGTATCGACTGCAAACGCTACCCTCTTGACCTCCGCCTTCCCCTCCACCTGGAGGCCGTTGCTCGACTTGTCTGGATAGGCGAGGATGTTGAGATATTCATCGAGGAAAGCAACGAGCTCGTCACGGTTCATTCTCCCACCTCGTATTCACTTGGTGAATTATTCACTAACTGAATATGCCCGGCAAACCCTTTTAAAACCGAGCCTCAACTCCAGCCGAGAGGTGTTGAGATGGGTGAGGATTTCCGAAAGGCCGTCGAGGAACTCGCGAGGGCCGTCATGGAAGGCGAGATAAAGAGCCGTGAGGAGCTCAACAGGTACAAGATAGCCGTATCCAGGAAGTATCATCTCTCAAAGATTCCCGGTAACTCGGACATCCTCAAGGCCATCCCGGAGGATAAGCGGGAGGAGTTCAGGGACCTGCTCAGGAGAAAGCCGACGAGAACGATAAGCGGCGTCGCCGTGGTTGCCATGATGACCAAACCCTTCCCCTGTCCGCACGGGCGCTGCATCTACTGTCCAGGGGGACCGAGCGTCGGCTCCCCCCAGAGCTACACGGGAAAGGAACCATCAGCCCTGAGGGCCGTTCAGAGCGCCTACCACCCCTACATCATCATGATGCGCAGGCTAAAGCAGCTCACCGACATAGGGCACGACGTGGACAAGGTGGAGGTCATAATCCAGGGCGGCACCTTCCCGGCCGTGGATCTGGACTACCAGGAGTGGTTCGTCAAGTGCGCCTTCAAGGCGATGAACGACTTCCCGCACTTCAAGGATATAGAGAACCTTGAGGAGAAGCTCGTCAGGCTGATAGTGAAGAAGGATGAGTCAGTCTTTGATGAGGACTCGAAGTTCAAGGAGGCCTGGGAGAAAACCCACTCGAAGCCCTACTACTACCTCGAGGACGAGCAGAGAAAGAACGAGAGGGCTAAGGTCAGGATGGTCGGCTTGACCATTGAAACCCGCCCGGACTGGGCCTTCGAGAGGCACATAGACAGGATGCTGAAGCTCGGAACGACGAGGGTTGAGCTCGGCGTCCAGACAGTTTTCAACTTCATCCACGAGAGGACGAGGCGCGGTCACGGCGTCGAGGAGATAGTTAAAGCTACACAGCTCCTCCGCGACGCGGGGCTTAAAATCAACTACCACATAATGCCCGGCCTGCCGGGGAGCAACTTTGAGCGTGACCTCTACACTTTCAAGGCGATTTTCGAGGATCCCCGCTTCCGCCCGGACATGCTGAAGGTGTACCCCACCCTGGTTACCGCCGATGCTCCCCTCTACCACTGGTGGAAGGAGGGCAAATACCGCCCTTACCGTACGGAAGAGGCCGTTGAGCTTCTCGTTGAGGCATACAAGTTCTTCCCCAAGTGGGTTCGTGTGATGAGGATCCAGCGCGACATACCTGTTCAGCTCATCGTTGACGGCGTCAAGCACTCCAATCTGGGCCAGCTCGTCTTCAATGAACTCGTAAAGCGCGGCATAAGGCCGAGGGAGATTAGATTTAGGGAAGTCGGCCACATGATGGAGAAGTTCGGGGTTCAGCCAGAGATCGAACATATCAAACTCCTCCGCGAGGACTACGAGGCGGCTGGGGGAAGGGAGATTTTCCTCAGCTTCGAGGACGTTAAGAACGACATCATCATAGGCTTCCTCCGCCTCAGAATTCCGAGCGAGAAGGCCCACAGGGGGGAGATAAACTGCTGTCCCTCCGCTATAGTCAGGGAACTCCACGTGTACGGGCCTCTCGTCCCCATCGGCGGAAAGCCCCGCTACGAGTGGCAGCACCGCGGTTACGGAAGGGAGCTCCTTGCGGAGGCCGAGAGAATAGCGAGGGAGGAGTTTGATGTCAAGAAGATGCTCGTCATAAGCGGCGTCGGGGTCAGGAACTACTACCGGAAGTTCGGCTACCGGAAGAACGGGCCTTATGTGGCAAAGCGGCTCGATAAGGGCTACGCTGACTTCGAGCGGGAAGGGAAGTTCGATGCCCACCTCAACACGTGACCTCTTTCTTTTTGAAGTCGTCCTTTGGGGAAAGGGCCTGCTTCCTATCGCCCTGCGAAAAAGTTTTTCTTTTCAGTAAATCTTTTAAACACCGGTGAACAAGTGTGGACTGAGGTGCACCCCGTGGTGAAGAGACCCCGGATTTCGTACGAGAGTTCCTTCAGGGCGAAGGTTATCGTGGCGGCTATAGCTTTTGGGGTACTCATATTCATGATAGTCTACTACCCCCTCCTGGCCCACGATGTCAATCCCTTCGACGTGGCGGCACCGAAGGGCCGGATAGTAATGGCCGGGAACTTTACCATAGGCGATGTCAGCTACACGAATGCTATCGTAATGGACTCCCGGAACAACATCCTCGTTCTCAAGGGCAACGACGACGCCGGGGAGGCGCTCGCGATGAAGGTGACGACCCCAGGCTGGTGCATCGACTTCTGGGCCTGGGGAGGCTCCTCGGCCGGCTGGCAACTCAAGTACAACTGCTCTCGTGAGGTGGAGCTCAGCCAGTACATCTTCAGGAGGGTGCCCGCCCACGAGGCCAACGAGATACTCTACTGGTACCTTGAGCAGGGCTACATCATCGTCCTCCACAAGGAGGGGGCAGTTCAGAACTATGAAACCGTGAACTTCACGGTCGTCTACGGGGGTTCCACAGGTGAGGGGTCCTTGAAGGTCGCACTTGGAAAGTCCTGAGGTGGCCCTATGAAGCTCCGCCCCATAAAGCTCTCCTACGAAACTTCCTCCGCGCTTAAGATCATAGCCTTCGTCGCGATAGTGGCAGGGGTTACCCTCTTTTTTCTGCTCAGCCCAATAATCACCCACAAGCCGGTTCCCTTCGGCGTCGCGGCTCCGAAGGGTCAGATACTGCTCCTCGAGAACGTAACCCTGGGCAACCACACCTGGGAGAACGCGGTCGACCTTCAGAGGAGCCTCATCCTCATGGGGAGTGAGAACTACGGCAACTCCGTCGAGCTGAAACTTCAAACTGAGGGCTGGTGCATTGACGTGGTCTACTGGAACGGGAGCTCGTACTCCATAGGTGAGAGGTGCTCGAGGGAGACGTCCATCTCCAAGTACCTCTTCATCATAACGAGCTCCTTCTACTGGTACCCGGAGAGCGGCTATCACCTGATAGTCTACAAACCCGGGGAAAAGCCCGGGAAATACGAGCTCGTCAACTTCACGGTGACCTACGGGGAAAAGACCGACTGGGGAGCGTTCAAGGTCGCCTATCCTAGGGACTAAACCCTTTTAAGGGCTTCCGTAACTTTTTTCATGCGCTTCAAACCGAAACCCTTCACAGAGCCCGTGAAGTTCAGGTGCCTATACTGCCTCGACTGCTGCAGGGGACGGCACATCTACCTGACGCTGAAGGACATAAAGAGAATCACCAGAAAGGGCTACGATCCCCAAGATTTCATGACGTTCTCCATTGAGGGCGGTCAAATACGCTTCGTCCTGTCAGTTAGGGAGTGGGACCTCGGCTGCGTCTTCCACGACCCTGAGACGGGGAAATGCACCATCCACGACGCCAACCCGATAATCTGCAGGATCTACCCCTTCATGGTTTCGAGGAAGCCGCTCGGCGTCGAGGGAGAGAAGCCCTTTGAGTACAAAGGCGAAAAACTCTGGCTCTACTACGACGGGAGCTGTCCCGGTATAAACGCGGAAGAGGCTGAAACCACGATAAGCCCGGAGGAGATAGCGGAGTTCGGCCTGGAGTTTGAGAGGGAGTTTGAGAGGACGGATATGGACGGCTTTGCCAGGCTCCTCAACGAACTCGGTTGATTGAGGAAGGCTTATATACCTCGACCTCGTAATTTTTCGCATGCCCAGATGGAAGTCCTACGTCCCGGCCGTGTGCGTTGGCCTGCAGGCGCTGATCAACGTCCCCTTCTACGGCATCCCAGCGGTTCTACTCCTCGCGGTTCTTCCGGGTTCTCAGGTCGGCCGTTTTCCCCCGCTCCTTCCCGTTATGATCCTCGGCTACTTCTCCCTTGGGGTTCTCCACCGCTACTACTCGGGCATCTCCTCCCATCCTGGCAGGGCAAAGCTTTTTGGATGCGCCTACTTCTCGATCGGGCTCATCTCCTCCCTGAGAACCGGTGATTACGATACCCCGCTCCTGTTCGTGGTGGTGGGGCTCTGGGCGCTCCTCTCGCTGGCTGGTATGGTGGGGCTTAGGGGACGGGTTGGAGAGCTGAACAGGCTCGTCTCGATTGCCCTTATGTTCATGACGGCCCTCTCGGGGGTAATAAGTGCATTAACCGCGGAGTGGTGAGCTATGGGCGAGGATAAACTCTTGGTCGTGGTCTTCACCCTTCAGGCGCTCGTTAACCTCGTCTCCTTTGGATTGGGGCTGGGCATGATGATAATCCCTTTGACGAGGCCTCTCCCGCCGAAGTTCGTTTATATAGAACCTGCTTTCGTTTTCATCTACCCCCTACTGGGCGTTTTGGCCCTATGGTCCCTCTCGGGAGGTAGGGTGGGCGAACGGGCTCCCCTCATCTACTTTGGCATTGGAGTTGCTGGCTCCCTGATAGGTCTGGTGGATCAGATGGCCTCTCCGAGGGGCCCCGATTGGCTTGGAGTTTCGCTCCCCCTCTTCTGGCTCCTGACGTCCCTTGCCGGCCTCTACCTCGTGAGGAGCGCGGGTTACCTTCCCGCACCCTGGACGGCCCCGGCAATGGCCCTCTTCATTCTGTCCGCCTTTCTCGGTGCTGCCGTC
>JAMOTW010000055.1 GCA_027062125.1 Thermococcus sp. | reverse complement strand
TGAGGAACGAGACTATCTCCGGGGTCAGATAAACAATGGGGTGGGTCTCGCGGTAAAGCTCGAGGAGCGCCTTTCCGAACTCGGTGAGACCGTTCTCATCGGCGAGCTTCCTCTCCTTCAGCTTCTTGAGCCAGCTCTCGGGGACCTTTCCGGTCTCCTCGAGGAGCTCAAGCATCTTGGTTATTTCGGTATCGGCTATGAGGTCGGGAAGCTCGTCGAGGTTCAGGGAGTCGCTTATCTCGAGGAGCTTCCTTCCGGCGTCGGTGAGCTTAATCTTTCCGCCCTCAAGCTCGGCAAACCCGAGAATGTAAAGCTCGATTACCCTTATCTGAAACTCCTCTGGCAGTTTAGCCTCAATCTCGGCCTGACTCTCGGTCTTCTTCATTTCCCTGAGTATCTCAAGGTGCCTCTTCTTCAGGTACATTCTCATCACCTCTCCAGCTTGATCAAAAGACAGCGAAGATTTTAGAAACTTAAAGTTTTTAAAAATTTCGGTAACTAAAAATGGGGAAGATTTAAAAGGTGCCGGCACAAGGAGAGCACGGTGAGACCATGAGAAACACGATGGTGTTAGTAAGGACGGACAACTTTCAGAAGGCCAGCATTGCATTGGCGGACCTCGTCCGCTACGGCGGCATGAAGATACGCGGTGACCCGAGGATAATCCCACCGGCCCTCTCGGACTGGGCCTTTGAGAAGATAAGCGGTGAAAAGCCGAGGAAGAAGTTCAGGGCACATGTGGTTGCGCAGATAGACCTTCCCCCAGCCAAGGCCATAGGGAGGCTGACGGACATACACCCGCCGGCTCACATTCTGGTTATCCCGCCGGACACCGAGGCATGGGATGAGCTTATGCGCCTCTGGAAGACCTTCGAGAAGCTTCGCGGCTTCCACCCGCCAAAGAAGACGAAGGCGGAGGAGCTGAGGAAGAAGAGGGAGGAAGAGATGGAGAACGAAGAACTGGAGGAGTTTTAGCTCACTTCTTCTTCCGCTTCTTGATCTTGATGTTGGCTATGTCACCGAGCGTCGGCTCGTAGTCCCTCGGGATGGTCTTCTTCTCCAGGAGCTCCTCTCCGGCAGTCTCGATGAGCTTTATCTTGAAGTACTTCTCGAGCTTCTTGGCCTCCTTTATGGTCGGCTCGCGGTGGCCGTGGGCTATGGCACGGAGGTCGTTCATGGAAAGTCCGATTTCCTGGGCCAGCTCCTGGTAGCTCTTCTTCGAGCGCTGTATTGCCTGGTAAACCCTCTCCGCATAATCCTCGACTATCTCCTCCGTGTAGAGCGGCCTCTCGGTTCTCGGTTTCGGAGCGGGCCTTGGTCTGGCCGGCCGCGAATAGGTCCTCCTAGTCGGCTGTCTTCCCGTTGGCATTATGCTGAACGTTCCGGGCTTTTTGCCCCCGTACTTCTCGTAACAGCGGTCGCAGACGAGAACCTCCGCACCCTCAAGCCTTATCCTGTGACCGGGTCCCCTTATCGGTGCGCCACATATCTCGCAGTACCTGGGCTTGGCCTTCCCCATTCCTATCACCTTCTTGCTCCACTTAAGGCTCGGAGTCAGGCTTTTTAAACCCCACGATGAGCTTATATTGATGGAGGAGATAAAGATAGAAAGACTCGAGAAGCTTGACCAGGAGACCCTCGAGAGGCTGATAGAGATCTACATGAGGGGCTACGAGGGTATGCGCGAGTACGGCGGCGAGGGGGAGAGCTACGCGAAGCGCTACCTTAGGTGGTGCTGGGACAAAGCCAAAGACGGATTCTTCGTGGCAAAGGTCGGCGATGAGATAGCGGGCTTTATAGTCTGCGACAACGACTGGTACAGCAAGTACGAGGGCAGAACCGTCGGGGCGGTACACGAGTTCGTGGTGGACAAGCGCTTCCAGGGCCACGGGATAGGCCACAAACTCATGGAGAAGTGCCTGGAGTATCTGGGCAGGTACAACGACAGGATAGAGCTCTGGGTCGGTGAGAAGAACGAGGGGGCGATGAGATTCTACGAGGGCTACGGCTTCAGGAAGGTGGGCCAGAGCGGGATATGGGTGAGGATGGTGAAGGACCTGCGAAAGGGTGATAAAGGCGCGGGAGAAAGTTAGGCGGGTGGAGAAATGCCGTGTATACAGCCGCCCCAACCGGAGAGGGTGAAGGAATTGAAGGAAGAGAGCTTCATACGGGAAGGAAAGGGAAAGATTAAGGTCGTCATCGAGAGCGAGGGCGAGACGCTCGAGACCACGATGAGCGGCTCGCTCAAGAGCGTCAACGAGATAGCCGAGATGTTGGGCGTCGAGGCCGAGGCCGGGAGGATAGAGGCCGTTGTCGACGGCGTGAAAATCAGGATGGAGAACGGAAAGCTTGAGATGGAGTTCGAGAACGGGGATAAGATGAGAATAGAGAAGGCCTGAGGCCTTCACTCTTTTTGCGGCTTGAGAACTGGCCTGAACTTGTAGGAGTAGAGGATTATTCCGTCCTCGTCGAACTCCCTGACCTTCCTGGTGACCATCTCGACCTCCATGCCAAAGTCGATTTCCTCGGGGTCGACGTCGGTCAGCTGAGCAAGGACGACGGGCCCCTCCTCGAGCTGGACGAGGGCGAGTGGATAGGGCCTGTAGTACTCAAGCCCACTCGGCGGGTTCCTGACGATGGTCCAGCTCACCACCTTGCCCCTTCCGCTGAACTGGTACTCCTCAACGTTTCTGCTGCCGCAGACCGGGCAGACCTCCCTCTTCGGGAACATGAGATGACCGTTCTCGCACTTGCCTCCAACGAGAGCGTACTTCTCGCGGAAGTGCCTCCAGTGCCGGGCAACCTGCATCGGCTTCCCCATTTCAGACCCTCCTAAACACGTTGACCGTTATGTTCGAGCCGGTACCACCAATGTTCTGGGTCAAGCCAACCTCGGCGTCGGGCACCTGTATTCCCTCGGGCGCCTCGCCGCGGAGCTGGAGGACGGCCTCGACCGTCTGGTAGACACCGGTCGCTCCAACCGGGTGCCCCCTGCTCTTCAGTCCACCCATCGTCTGTATCGGGTAGTCGCCGTCTATGGCTATCTGGCCCTCCCTGGCGAGCATCGCGCCCTTGCCCTTCTCGGCAACTCCAAGGGCCTCGAGGCTGAGCGCGGCCATGACGGTGAAGGCATCGTGAACCTCGAAGAAGTCGATGTCCTTGGCCTCAACGCCGGCCATCTTGTAGGCCCTCTCGGCCGCAACCTTGGCGGCTTTGAGCGTGAGGAAATCCTCCCTATTGGCGAGGTTGATCGTGTCTATCGACCTTCCCATTCCCGCTATCTCGACCCACTTCTCCTTGGGAACGCCGAGCTCCTTCGCCTTCTCGGGGGTGGTGATTATAACCGCCGCGGAACCGTCGCAGACCGGCGATGCATCGAAGAGCTTGAGCGGATCCGCCACATACGGGCTCTTCATGACGGTCTCAACGGTGATCGACCTCTTGAACATCGCGTAGGGGTTCTTGGCACCGTTGGCGTGGGCGTTGACCGCAAAGAGGGCGAGGTCCTCCTCCGTGTAGCCGTACTCCTTCATGTAGAGCCTCATTATAAGCGCGTTCAGGGCGACGAAGCTCGCCCCGTGGAAGAGCTCCCAGTCTGCATCTGCCGCGTAGGCCAAATAGCGAGTCGCGTCGCTCGGCCATGCGTCGGTCATCTTCTCGACTCCAACGACAGCGACAACGTCTTCGAGCCCGCTGAGAACGGCCTTGGCCCCTTCCTGAACCGCGGCACCGCCGCTGGCGCATGCCGCTTCGACCTTAACGGCCGGTATGTGGCCAAGGCCGGCCCAGTCCGCTATGAGGGCCCCGAGGTTCTCCTGCTCGACGAAGGAGCCGGAGGCCATGTTTCCAACGTAGAGGGAATCCACCCTGTCGATTCCAGCGTCGTCCATCGCGTTGAGAAGGGCCTCAACCGCTATATCTCTGAGTGAGAGCTTCCAGTGCTCGCCAACCGGAACCATTCCGGCACCAATTATGACCGCCTTCCTCATCTCGACCACCTCAAACGATGTACTTCCTCCTCGCCTTCGCGTAGAGGGCGTAGTCTATGTACTTCTTCCTGTTCACGTAGTCCATGGTCTTCGGGGCGAGGTCGCGCTTCTCCTCGATGGCGTCCTGGACGACGAGGCTGAAGGCGTCGCTTCCGGCACCGCTTCCGAAGCTCACCCAGAGGATCCTGTCACCGGGCTTGGCTATGTCGAGAACGGCCGAAACGCCGACAAGGGTCGCACCGCTGTAGGTGTTGCCGATTATTCCGCTGAGGAGCCCCGGAAGGACCTTCTCCTTCGGGATTCCGAGTATCTTGGCTGCTGTAAGCGGGAACTTGACGTTGGGCTGGTGGAAGACCGCGTAGTCGAAGTCGTTCGGGGAGTAGTCAAGCTCCTCCATGAGGGTCTTGGCGGCGTTTATTATCTGGTGGAAGTAGGCAGGCTCTCCGGTGAACCTGTTGCCGTGCCTCGGGTAGTGCTCGTGCTGGCGCCTCCAGAAGTCAGGGGTGTCTGTAACGTAGGAGTAGCTTGCCTCAAAGTAAGCGAGGGTGTCGGAGCTCTTCGGGCCGATGATGTAGGCGGCACCTCCGGCGGAAGCCGTGAACTCCAGGTGGTCGCCGGGCCTTCCCTGTGATGTGTCCGCACCGATGGCCATCGCGTAGTCGGCCATCCCGGAGCCGACGAAGCCTATGGCGGCCTGGAGTGCCTCGGTTCCAGCCTTACAGGCAAACTCGAAGTCGGCTGCATCCAGGTCGGGGGTGGCCCCGATCGCCTCTGCTATAACTGTTCCGCTCGGCTTGACCGCGTAGGGCTTGCTCTCGGTGCCGAGCCAGATTGCACGGATGAGTTTGGGATCGATTTTAGCCCTCTTGAGGGCATTTCTCGCTGCCTCAATGCCTATTGTGATGGTATCCTCGTCGAGACCGGGAACAGACTTCTCCTGGATGGGGAAGCTCGAAATCCCCCACACCCTTCCGATTTCCTCTGCCTTGATTCTATACATCGGCACGTATGCACCGTAGCCGACGATACCAACCTCGCGGTTTGGCCTCAGGAGTTTTCCCATTGGGCATCACCTACAAAAGTTGAACATAACTTCGCCTAAGGTTAAAGGGGGAGTTATAAAAGTCTTTCGGTGAAAGTAAAAGCGGTTTTCGGCAATTGGCGATAAAAAGAAAGAAATTATGATTATCCTTGGAACAAGATCTCTATGCTGTCCTCCGCGCTGAAACCGCTCGTGTCTCCCTGATCAGCTCCAGGAAGAGGAATATCAGCTCCAGGTTCAGTGTCCGCCCATTTGCCAACTATGTAATTGATGCTACCATAGCTATCAATGTTCGGATATATCTGTGCCATGAAATAGTAAGCCCCTGCAGCGGTGCTGTCGGCGTCAGTTCCGTAGATAGTAAACACTGATACATTATGCTTTTCATCATAAAACGCTTGAATTACGAAATATCCCTCTGTAACGTTCCACCACGGTCTCGGAGCGACCCATGTCACATTACCCTGGGGTGCTGTTATCACGATTTCTCTTCCTTGAATATTCATGTGAACCTGCGCTATGTTATCATACGCGGCAGTTATGGGATTCACTAATGGCCCACCAACCGAGATAATGACATCCCCATCCTCAATTTTGCTGAAGTTAATCTCCTCCCTACTCCAGGTTTTTGTCCTAACGTAAACCGGAACAGTTCTCGAGATATACTGACTCGTTGAGTAAGCATCTGGGGTCCCAAGATTGTTAAAAACAAAAAATACTTTTCCAGAGTTGGTTATGGCCTGAGTGTAGGTTCCCAAGAATAATGGAAGAACTTCCGTTAAATCATAGCCCTCTATCGGTCCGATTAATGGGTGTTCGTCAACATTGTCTTGATTGATTTGGTAGAGGACATCTCCAATGCCGTCTTTGTCGGAGTCTGCTCCAATGTAGTTGTCCCAGTAATTACCCAAGTAATTGGAGAAAATGTGTTCTTCGTAGACATAGATTATGGGGTCTGGGGAATTCCATGACACGGAGGAATTTTTGGTGTATATTACGCTTTCCCCGATATGTATGTTGTTTAAGTAAATCGATCCATTGTCTGAATTCTCTACGGCGATTGGTGGAGAATTAACCTTCCCTTCTATTATCGACCCAGTTACTGTAAAATCATGAACACTTACCAACTTTATACCGGTTCCATTGTTTCCCTGGAACTTAGACCTAACGATTCTTATGTCCGATGAATAATCTGCAGCAAGACCTCCCGCTCCATTGTTGCTTATGTCAGAACCAATTATAGTCACGTTGGCGGTATTGGCAATGTAAATCCCGTCTATTGAGTTGTTGAAGATCCTTGAACTTACGACTACTCCATATCCCCCGTAGTGGAACTCAATTCCTCTCCATGAATTGTCATATACAGTACTGTTCTCTATCCATGCGAAGGTTTCCCGATCTATGGCCCAAATTCCGGCATGGAAGTTGTCATAAACAGTTGCATTGATTATCCTCACGTGAGACCCCTCCCACACTTCAATGCCGCTGGCGTTGTTGAGGAAAACGGTGTTGTCTTTCAGAGTGCCGTTTGAGCCATGTCCACTTACTATCCCTGCGAACCCATTCTCGTGCACAGTGTTGCCAACAATGCTGAAGTTTCCTGACCTCCAGAATCCAATACCAATGTCCTTGTTTTCATAGACTTTGTTTTTCTCAATGGTACAATTGAATGATTTATCAGAGACTATGCCGTTCTCACGATTACTGTAAACTCTGTTGGCGGTGATTACAGTATAGTTCGAGTTCCAGAAGCGGATTCCCGCATAGTTGTTCCATATCACATTCTCAATTATGACATTTCTGTTGGAGTTGGCAGATATGATTCCGTCTCCGCTGTTATCATGAACATAGTTGCCTTCCACCACGTTGTTGCCTGCATCCAGGGAGATGCCAAAGTTCGTGTTTGAATAAACGTCGTTACCTTTGATTAAGTTGTTCCCGCTGAAGTCCCAGAGGCTGATGCCCCTATCCCTGTTGTGGTGGATGGTGTTGTTCAGAATGATGTTGTTGTTCGAGTAGTGAACGTTCATTCCATTCGTACAGTTGTATATCTCACTGTTGGAAACCGTTGAGTTTACGACATTGTTCAGGTATACACCGTCCCACCCGACGTTAACTATGGTTATGTTGGTTATGGTTATGTTAGAAGAGCTAAAAACCGAAACTGCAGAGTTCTCCGTAACGTTGAGTACAACGTTCTTGAAAATGACATCACTGGAGAGAACTATATCAACCGGAAATCCACTATTGCGGAGAGAAGAATCCCCCACGAAAACCTTGGTTGAGTTGACTATCAGTATCCTTCCATCATGCTCCAGTTGCAGGTTTTTGGCTGTGATGTTGCGGGAGTTAATGATCCCCACAAAACCGGCGTCTGAGGGCACATTGATATTATCCGCGCCCACGAGGTAGTAGACGGGTTTTCCGTTGATGGTGTTGCTCGGATCTATGTTATGGAGGTATCCGCTTATGTCAGTATACGCCCAGATTCCAAGGTTGTGCTCATTGTCTTCAAGTCTGTTTGACTTCATAGTCACGTTTTCGGAGTTGAGAATGGCAACACCCAAGCTGTTTAGGTGAATTGAATTGTTGTCCAAGACTACTTTTGAACTATCCTCTATCCGGATTCCCTGAAGGTTATTGTGAGTATCACTGTTCGTAATCCTAATGGCTGTTGAGTTTAGGAGGTGGATTCCCCGGTTCTTGCTCCCGTAAATTTCATTGTCCATCACAGTAATGTTGCTTGAGTGTTCAATACCAATTCCTGCAATATCGTTAGCATTTCTAAGCACATTTTCTCTGATAGTGATATTGCTATCAAGTGCTCTGTAAACTAGAATATTCCTGATCCTGCAGTTCTCGATCAAATTATTATTCACTAGAATATTCTTGCTACCTTCAAACAGTGAAATTCCATTATCATCAATGTTTTTGACAGTATTGTTGTAAATCTTAACATTCACTGCATATGATGTTGCTATTCCGTGAACCCCCCAGTCTGGGATGGTCATATTGATAATAGTATTGTTGTACACTGAAACGTTATTTGCCCATCCTATAAAAATTCCATGCGCATAGTGTTTCTCCTCATTTTCTCCATTTGTTACATTAATGTCATGGATGTCGTTATTTCTTACGATACTGTTGTTGGCGGCCACGCCAATCCCAATACTCCAGGTTCCAATTTTCACTTCCAAGTCATGGGCATAGTTGTCCTCTATGATAAAGTTTGATCCCGTAGCCCAGACAAATGAATCAACATCCCAAGCTTCATTGTTTCTGATTGTGCCGTTAAATGCTAAACTCTCATCTGTGACTCCCCCTGCCACAATCGCATAACTGTTTATGTTATAGAACTTGCTGTCTTCAATAACAAAATTGCTGACATTATCAAGGAGTATCCCCCGGTCTCCACCAAAAATCGTGACGTTTCTTATAACAAAGTATTTCGTAGTATTGGCAATAAAAATTCCAGTAGTGCCCATATACGGTGTTGTCCCATTTGCTTTTATTATCCAGTTAGCAATGATGTACGGATCATTCTTGGTTCCTGAACCGCCGATGACCCCATTTTCCGGTGTAAAGTCACTGTCACTTAAAATAAAAATAGGCTCATGATAATCGCCGGGGTTAGCCCCTGCGACTGCAGTCTTTTCAATACTGGTGGTAGAAGTTATACTAAGCAACAACATACCAACCAGACCAACCACAACATAGAGGGATTTTGCTCCCATATGTCATGGCCCCCTATAGTAGTTCATGACAGTGATTTGAGAAGAGGCGGTGATTGCCATGAACAATAATAACATTTTAGCTTTTCGTAAAAGCCCATATAAAGATTTTGCCCAAGATTGGTCAAGATACGCCAAAATTTGTAAATGTAAAATTAAAATCTCGACAAAGATAAAGGATAAATCATATTTTCCTCACTACAAAGAGCGCGTGGTCCTTCTCGTAGGGCTCGAGCGAAAGCCTCTCAACGACCTCGAAGTAGCTTGCGAGCTCCTTCTCGACCTCCTTGAAGACCTGCTCCGGCTCCTTCGTCACGTCGATGCTCCTGCTCTTGACTGATATCATACCGTACCCTCCGCTCTTAAGGTAAACCTTGGCGTTGTCTATGAGTATCTTTGCCTGCGTGGGCTGGGCAACGTCCTCGAAGATGACGTCGACCTTCGGAACGAGCGCGCGGTAGCCCTCTGGCTTGGTCGCGTCGCCGAGTATCGGCACGATGTTCCTCCTCTCCTCGACTAGGGGGACGAGCTCCCTCAGGACCCTCGGGGAGAACTCGACGCCGAAGACCTTGCCCTCCCAGCCGACTATGTCGCTGACGTGGCTGGCGGTGGTTCCGCTCGCGACTCCGAGGTAGAGAACCTTTGAGCCGGGCTTTATCGGGAAGTTCTTGAGACCGTTCAGGATTGCCGCGCCCAGCTTCGACCTGCTCGGGTTCCATATCCTGTACTCCTCTCCCTCCGCCTTGATCAGCCTCTCGCCGTAGACCCTCTGGCCGGGGACGAGGTTCTTGGTGGCTATCTTCTCGCTGCCGTCCTCATCAATGAAGACGTAAACGCCCGGGAACCTGTGCTTCTTAACCCTCATCTCAATCACCTCTTGTTCTTAGCCTTCTTTTTCTTGGACT
>JAMOTW010000054.1 GCA_027062125.1 Thermococcus sp. | reverse complement strand
ATGAGCTTGCCGACCGCTATGTCGTGGGTTATGAAGAGCTGGCTGAGGTTGTACTCCTCCCTGAAGGACTCGAGAAGTTCAAGTATTGAGGCGCGCATGGAGACGTCTATCATCGAGACCGCTTCGTCCGCCACCACGAACTCCGGCTTCAGTATCATCGCCCTGGCGATGACAACGCGCTGCCTCTGGCCGCCGCTCAGATGGTGGGGATAGCGGTCGTAGAACTCGTCCTCGGGAGTCAGTCCAACGCGCTTGAGCATCCTGAGGGCTATCTCCTTCGCCTCCTCCTTTTCGGCTATTCCGTGGACGAGGAGCGGATGGGCTATTGCATCGCCGATCTTCATCCTGGGGCTCAGGCTGGCGTAGGGGTCCTGGAAGATTATCTGCATCCTCCGCCTGAAGGGCCTCATCTCCTCGCGGGAGAGCTCCGTTATATCCGTTCCGTCGAAGATTATCTTGCCGTCCGTGGGCTCTATGAGCCTCAAAACGGTCCTTCCGGCGGTCGTTTTACCGCAACCGCTTTCGCCAATGAGCGCCAGAACCTCTCCCCGGCCTATCTCAAAGCTTATCCCGTCAACCGCCTTGACGTAGCGCACCGGTTCCTTCCTGAGAACCTCCAGGATGTTCCGCCTGACCGGGAAGTACTTCTTCAGGTTCTCAACGCGAAGCAGTGGCTCACTCATTCCCCCGCACCCCCGTAGAGATGGCAGGCCACGAAGTGACCCTTCTCGTACTCTATCATCTCGGGCTCGACCGCGTCGCAGAGGCCCTTAAGCGTCGAGCGCTCCTTGAAAACCGGGCACCTCGGGTGGAACCGGCAACCGCTCGGCGGGTTCCTGAGGTCCGGCGGATAGCCTGGTATTGCCCTCACCTCTCCCTCCTTCCAGAGGTCCGGGACGGCCTCGATGAGCGCCTTCGTGTACGGATGGAGCGGGTTCTCGACTATCTGCTCAACGGTTCCGAACTCGACGAGCTTCCCCGCGTACATGACGGCTATCCTGTCGCTCCTCTCGGCTGCAAGCGAGATGTCGTGGGTGACGAAGTAGATGCTCGTTCCCTCGGCCTTGAGGGCGTCTATGAGGTCCATTATCGAGTCCTGCACGATGACGTCTAAAGCCGTGGTCGGCTCGTCGGCTATGAGGAGCTTCGGGTTGAAGGCCATGGCCATCGCTATGCTTATCCTCTGCCTCTGACCGCCGGAAAGCTGGTGCGGGTAGTAGTCGAGCCTGTCGGGCGGCAGGTTGACCTTTTCGAGGAGCTCTTTTGCCCTCTCCTTCGCCTCGTCCTCCGGAACCCCGTGGACCGTCATGACCTCGACTATCTGATCCCCCACCTTCCTGAGCGGGTCGAGGCTGGTCATCGGGTCCTGGAATATCATGCTTATCTCCTTGCCCCTTATGGCCCTCAGCTCCTCCTTCGAGAGCTTCAGCAGGTCCTTCCCCTCGAAGATGACCTCGCCCGAGACTATCCTCCCCGGCGACGGGACGAGGTTCATCACCGCGTGGGCAACCGTGGATTTTCCGCTTCCGCTCTCCCCGACGAAGGTGACCCACTCCCCCCGGTCTATGCTGAACGTCACGTTCTCGGCCCCTTTGACGACTCCAGCGAGGGTGTAGTAGTAGATGCTCAGGTTCTTGACTTCGAGCAGCATTTTCATCACCTCGTTCCAAGGGAGAGCCTCTCGCTGAGGGCCTCTCCTATCAGCGCAAAGGCCATGGCCAGGAGCATTATCATTATTCCCGGGAAGAAGACCAGCCACCAGTAGCCGTCGAGGAGGAATGGCTGGCCGACGCGCAGGTCGTATCCCCAGTCGGGCGTCGGCGGCGTTACCGACAGTCCTAGGAAGCTCAGGCCGGCCTCCGTTAGTATGGCATCCGCGACGCTGAGGGTGAAGACTACCAGTATGGTCGGCGCGAGGTTGGGCAGGATGTACTTGAACATGACCTCCTTGTCCCTCGCGCCTATCGCGTGGGCCGCTTCAACGAAGAGCTGTCCCTTAAAGCTGAGGGTCTGCCCGCGAACCATCCTGAAGTAGGTCGGCACGTAGACGAAGCTTATCGCTATGGCCGTGTTTATCGGACTCGGGCCCAGAACCACCGCGATGACCATCGCGAGGATCAAAGCGGGGAACGCGTAGATGCTGTCCATTATCACGCTCAGCGTTCTGTCGATTTTTCCACCGTGGTAGCCGGAGAGCAGTCCGAGGGGAATTCCT
>JAMOTW010000053.1 GCA_027062125.1 Thermococcus sp. | reverse complement strand
ATTGCATTCCTTGTCGGAATCGTGACGTGGGGAATGTTTTCTAGGCTCCACTACGAGGGGAGGAGCTCGATACCCTACCTCGTCTGGTTCTGGGGCCTCAACGCTGTCGCACTGCTCCTCTCGGTTCCCCTCCTCAGGGTTGCATGGCACGAGCTCCCCACGAAGTATGTGCTGGAGATTGGGCTCTTCACGGCCGTGATGTTCCTCGTCTCCCTCTGGAACGAAAGGAAGTACCTCGACCTGTCCACGATACTTCTCCTTGAGCTCTTCGCGGTTTTGGCCGGCATCTGGGTGGGCTTCGGCTTGGCAGGCGAGTTGTTCATGTATTGGGGGTGATACCTTGAAGGCCTACGTGACGACCGTCGGCACTTCTCCCGAGGCCGTCTTCAACTCCCTCTGGTACCTGGTCGAGGCCTACGACTGGGCTCCCGACAAGGTCTACCTCCTCTGGAACGACGGCGTTCTGGAACAGCTTGAAACCGTCAAAAAGCTGATCAAAAAGCTTTCTGAGGCTTATGGAATAAGCATAAACGTCCACGCCGGGGAGGGAATGAAGTTCGATGAGGACAACCCGGTCGAGTTCAGGGATAAGGTCGGCTCCCTCATCGGCCTACTAAAGGATGAGGGGCACGAGGTCGTCGTGGACATAACCCCCGGCAGGAAGTTCATGAGCGCCCTCCTCCTCGGTGCGGCGATGGCCAAAAAAGCGGACGACGTTACGTACCTCCACCTCGACGATTGGAAGAGCTACCTCGGGAAGCTCCTCTTCGAGGTGCCGATGGTAAAGCAGAGACTCTTCACGAAGCGCGAGCTGACCGGGGCCGATGGAGTGCTGGAGTGGAAGAGGAGAAAAAGCGAAAAGTTTCCCGAAGCCATCAGGGTCAGCAGGGAGCGGCTGATGGTTCTCTTAAACTCGCTCTACCTCGACGGCGTGACGCGCTTCCCGCTCAAGCTGGGGGGCACTGTCATAGGGAGCGTGGCCCTTGGCGAGGGCGCCAGGCTGAGGGTTCAGGACTACATAGAGCTCGATGAGGAGCTCCACGGCGGGCACACGATGGTCAAGGAGGCGCTCATAGCCGGAGGAATGGCGAAGTTCCGGAACTGGGAGGAGCTTGTGTCTGTCATTGACCGGCTGAAGAGCGACGGCAGGCCCATCTACATCGGCTTCGACACGAACGCCCTCTACTTCCGCGTCCCCTCAAAGCTCCTCGGCGAGAAAAGGTTCTATTCTGGCGGGAACCTGGTCTTCGACTTCGTTTACTCGGACGAGGTTGCCCTGGAGGTCGGCAACGCGGTGAACAAGAAGCTCCCCTACGACAGGGGCCTGGGGATTTACTCCAACCAGCCGACGCCCAAGGCGAGACTGGCAAGCCTCGGCAGGGTGGAGCTGGACAAGCTCCGGGAGCGCGGGGCCGAAAGGACGAACTCCAAGGAGAATTTCCACGGCGACACCAAGATAGCGCTCGACTACAAGGTCTTCGCCGAGGAGAAGGACGCGAACGTGCTCGTGATTACCCTCGACGACAGGGCTTACTCTGAGATGGAGAGCCTCAAGGGGAGCGGTTTGATACCCTTCAGGCTTGAGTGGGACTTCTCCTTCGGAGAAACTTTTGAAAGCTCGTGGGAGGAGCTGAGGGACACCATCTACACCCTTGCGGTCACCCTCGGCGAGCTGAACGTTCATACGTATAAGCTCCTCGGGCTGTGGCACGGCAAAAGCTCGAATGACTGGAAAAACGAGACTGTTGAGCTGAGAGGCTTCGAGTACGGGAGGATTTTCAGGGTCCTCTGAGTTCCAATCCTCTTCCTTTTATGGGCTCAAAGCCTCCTGTTAATGGAGTGCGCTACTTCATTGAGCAGATCTCCTAGCGAGTATATGTCCAGGTCAATTCTGTAGAGGGCCTCCTCCGGCTCAACGTCTTGCATCTCCTGCTTTGTGTATTCCGCCTGGCAGTCACCCTTTATGGCCTCGATGGCCATCGCCACGCTCACGGGCGTCTTTCCGCCCGTCACGTCAAAGGTAACCTCCCCACTCTCCCGCTTAATGAGTTCGCCGATTTCTCTAATTATCGTTTCCCTGCACTCCTCAACATCGTCGAAGTTCCCCGCTGGAATCATGATGAACTCGATTACCCCTTCCCCTATCCCAATGCTCTCCCTCCGACCATCTGGCCACCTTATAACAAGGGTCGTCCCGTACACTCGGAGAGCTTGA
>JAMOTW010000052.1 GCA_027062125.1 Thermococcus sp. | reverse complement strand
TGCAGGATTTGGTGGAGAATGGCGTTTACGTCAGCAGGGATGTTCTACGCTACATCGTGAACCTGGTTAGGAATGCTAGGGCTGATTCGAGGGTTGAGGCCGGCCCGAGTCCAAGGGGAGGTATTGCCTTGATGAAGGTGGCGAAGGCGAATGCCTTGCTCGAGGGGAGGGATTTTGTCCTCCCGGATGATGTTAAGGCTTACGCTTTGGACGCTCTGGCTCACAGGATTGTGGTGAAGGCCGAGTACTCCTTCGAGGGTGTCACTGGGGAAGAGGTTGTTGAGGAAGCGCTGAAGAAAACCCCCGTCCCAAAAGGAGCTGAGGGGAGATGAAGAAGAGCCTGATGGGCTACGTCCTCTGGGCACTGCTCCTCGGGGCCCTGTTCCTCTCCCCAGGGATGCTGGGGCTGGCCATAGTGCCCCTCTCGGTCCTGGCAGTTGGGGCGCTCGTCGACCCCCCGAAGGGGATAACCGTGAGGAGGGGGGCCTCGAGGAGGGAGGTGAGGCTCGGCGAGGAGGTTGAGGTACGGGTTAAGGTTAGAGTCGAGAGGGGAGTGGGAACGGTTTTAATCAGGGACCCCCTGCCGAGGAGCGTTGCCCTCGTTGAGGGGAGCAACGTGAGGGCTTTCTTCAAGGGATTAAAACCACTGGAAGTCGAGTACTCCTACAGGGTGAGGCCCGAGCTCCGGGGCGTCTACACACTCCCGAGGAGCGAGGTGACGACGAGGAACCCGCTCGGAACGCGCCACACCTGGGGGCTCCACGGGGAAGAGATACGCATCAGGGCCGTCCCGGAGGTTCTCAAGGTGGTCCCCGTCAGGGAGGCTAAGAGGAAGGCGAGGATAAGCGTTCCCGAGACCAGCTACGCCGTTAGAGGGGCGCTCTCGACGGACTTCAAGGAGATAAGGAACTACCAGACGGGCGACCCGATGAAGCTCATCAACTGGAAGGCCACCGCGAGGATGGGCGAGGTACTCGTCAACGAGTTCGAGAGGGAGGGTAAGAAGACCGTCGTCTTCATCGTCGACGCGAGGGAGAACATGAAGGGCGGGAAAGCCGGGGAGAGCCCCTACGAGAGGGCCATCTCGCTGGTTGCTTCCATGTCCCACCGCTTCCTGAGGAAGGACTACCACGTTGGCCTCTACCTCATTGGAACCGGGAAGTTCCTCCCGCCGGCGACCGGACCGAGGCAGCTCCACGAGATGGTGAGGACTATGATGGAGTTCGAGAGGGTCAAGGCCAGCGGGGAGAGCTTCGCGGAGGCCGTTGAGCGGCTGAAGGGGGTGCTCGCCAAGTACACCCCGCTGGTGATCTACGTCTCGAACGTCCTCGAGGGGACGAAGGGGGAAACGAGGAGGGGCCTCGCCACTATCAGGGCCCTCGGGAGGGAGAGAGCCAGGCCGATCCTCATAGACGTCTCGGTTCACGGGGCCGATAGTCCGGAGGGAACCCTCGTGGAGCTGGAAAAGAGGGCCATCCTGAAGGAGCTGATGGGAACGGCCTACATCGTCCGCTGGATGCCCGGGGAAGAGGCGGGGAAGGTTCTGGGCAGACTGCTGGGGGAGATAGGATGAGGTTCGGCATCGCCAAGCTCGCGGTCGTTCTTTCCGCGGCGGTCCTGACCGGGCTGGCCTACTCGAGCATCCTGAACGGAGGATACGCCGTAACGGTGGCGCTAACGCTCATCATCGTTGGGGTCTTTGCCTCGAGCGGCTCGGCCAGTAAGGCCGTCTTCCTCGCGATGGTGCTCTACACCGTGCCCTACACGATAGGGGCCTCCCAGTTCCTCCCCGTGGCGTTCCCAACCACCTACAGGCAGCTGGCGGGGCTGATACTGAAGAGCTCGTACTTCTCCACGGCGCTTCCCGTCTTCGCCCTCCTGGGACTGAGCATAACGGCCGACTACGTGGAGGGGCTGGAGAGGTGGGAGAAGGTTCTGAAGGGCGCCGGCGGGAGGAACCTGCCCTACGGGATTCCCCTCATCCTTCTGGCCTTCGCATTGGCCCTGATGGTAACGCGGCTCGGGGAGCTTGGGGGCGGGGCCCTGCCGGGGGCGTTCGTGCTCCCCATCGCTCTCCTCGCCCTCGGGCTCGTCGTTTCGTACGCCTCCATCGAGGGTGGAAGCTATCGCAGGGTTCTGGTTGCGGTTGAAGTTCCCCCGGTCAACGGGAGCGTCCTGATAGAGACTCCCGATGAGGAGAGGGTGCTCCAGGTTAGCCGCTCCGCGGGCTTCGAGTGGAGGGCCGTTCGGCTGGAGGCCGAGCTCAGGGGGAGGCCCAGGAGGGTTCTCTTCAGGGGGGAGGGAAGGGAGAGGATTCTCAGCCCGCTCGTGGAAAGCGTCGATGGGGAAACGCTCTTCCTCCTCTACAGGCTGGGGGAGAAGGTTAATATACAATCCCCACCGAAGAAGTTTTGGTGAGAGCGGTGAGCGACAAACTTCCCAAGTCCGTTTCGAAGCACCTTGAGCCCGGTGAAGAGGTTCTTTTCACTGTCAGGAAGAAGATCAGCCTGGAGAAGCCCAAATGGCTCATAGTGACTGACAGGCGGATAATATACCTCGACGAGAAGATACTCGGGAGGTACGAGATAAAGGCAATCCCTTACCAGAAGCTGGAGGAGATAAGGATAGAGCTGGGGGTCATCTCGTCCGAGTTCCTGATCAAGGGCGAGGAGAACATAAGGCTCAAGCTCGGCTGGATGAACAAGGAGGAGGCAAGGAGGACCATCAACGCGATAAAGGACGCCCTCAACGCGATAGCCGTTGAGCCCGTCGGAATCGAGGTAAACAAGGGGCTCACCCACGAGACCTGGGTTCTGAAGAAGCCCGAGGAGCTGGTTACCCGCGTCGCTCCCGCCGGAAAGACGATAACCCACGAGCCCGCGGTAGAGAAGAAGGAGGACCCGCTGGAGAAGCTGAAGAAGCTCAAGGAACTCTACGACATGGGCGTCATAACCCAGGAGGAGTACGAGGAGAAGAGGAAGAAGCTCCTCGAGAAGATTTAGGGCGGCAACCCTTTTAAGTCCCGCCCCCAACCCCCTCCATGTTCGCGGTGATAGCACGGGCCAGGAAGGACGCCAAGGCCCTCCAGTACCTCAACGAGAGGAGTTACGGCGGTTTTCTGAAGGTGGAGAGCCTCGGCGGAGGAAGGCGGAAGGAGGAGGTCATCGAGGACTTAGAAGAAGTCCTCGGGGAACCGTACATTCCGATTCTGCTCCTCGGGGAGAGTGAGAAAGACCTCCTGGAGGAGCTCCTCCCAGTCCTGAGGGAGAGCGGGAAGCCCTTCTACGCGAGGCTTTTGAGGACGAAGCGGGTACGGAACATGCGAACGGACGAGCTCCACGCCAACCTCGAGGAGATAAAGGCCCGCTTTCGCCTCGGAATCGAGTGGGACGGTGCTTACAAACTCAACCCAGAAAATCCCTTCGGGATTGAAATCCACCCCGATTACGACATATACCTCGCCATCGGGAAGGGCTTCAGAAAGGCGATGCGCTCAATCCTGGGCGTTGACATCGGAGAGAACTCCCTCGTTCTAAGGAAGCTGATGAACCAGGAGGTCTACTTCTCTGGGCAGAAAAAAGTTGCCGAGGTCAGCAAGAAGCTCGGCTTTCCGACGGAGGTTCTCTGGAGGTGTCCCTGCGTTGAGGACGTCCCCCTCGGGCCCATCCTGGAAGCCAACGGTGGCTATATAGAGGCCTTCGCCGAAGCGAGCAGGGCCTTTCTGGGGAAGTTTGAGGATTATGATGTGGTCGTCCCCTGGAGCGGCGGCAAGGACTCCACCGCGGCGTTGATCCTCGCCAGGGAGGTCTTCAAGGATGTCACGGCGGTCTACGTCAGGATGGAGTACGAGATGCCGGGGACGGACGAATACGTGGAGGAACTCGCCAGAAAGCTCGGCGTCGAGCTGATAACGGTCGAGGTTCCAATGCCCATCGAGAGGTTCGGCATGCCAACTCACTCCAACAGATGGTGCACGAGGATGAAGGTGGAGGCCCTCTACAGAGCGGTCAAAGACCTTGAGAGGCCCCTCCTGGTGGTCGGCGACAGGGACGGGGAGAGCGCGAGGAGAAGACTTAAGCCGCCGGTCGTGGTGAGGAGAAACGATATCCTGGGCGAGTTCCTGGAGGTGATGCCCGTGAAGTTCTGGAGCGGGCTCATGGTTCAGCTCTTCATCCTCATGAGGGGCTTCGAGTTGCACCCTCTCTACTACGAGGGCTTCTACAGGCTGGGGTGCACGATATGTCCGAGTCTTGCCGAGTGGGAGGTTGAACTGCTCGGGAGCCTCGGCATGCTTCCGGATCTGACCTCCTCCCGGCCAGGGCGAGGGTTCGGCTCAACCCCTCGCCATTGATGGGGAGGTTCGAGGGATTCTCATCAGGGAACCCATTAAAACGGGTTCCTCGAACCCCTCGGGAAGGGCCTTCCCCCCGTTACCCCTCCCTTGAGCGTACAAACCGCCCAAGTTCGGAGTTATTGTTCCCACAACCTTCCTCAAAATGTTAAACGCTCCAACTAAATCCGCGTTAAAAACAAGCCCCGTTGCGGGACACTTAAACAACCCTCGGACAAAGCGAGCCTCCTCGTGAGGCTTCCCGCAGACAGGGCAAAGTTTAGAAGTAAAAGCCTCACCAACAACCACAACACGAATACCATACTCTTCCGCAACTTCCGTCAAGCGTTTAATAACCGTATTAAACCGCCAAACGTGAGAGAGGACGAAATTCTGCCTTTTGCCCTTATCAGAATTCCGAGCTATCCCCTTTGGATAGCCAATCACGATTTTAGAAACACCGAGCTCGTAAAGTTTCCTAACTGTTTGCCTTACCGCCGTGTTGATGTAGTGCTTTGCTTGAAGTTTGGCTTTCTCGTGCATTCTCTTGAGTTTTCTACTCGTTTTGGCTCCACTCTTGTTGAGTTTTGACTGGTACTCGGCGATTTTTCTTCTCCAGTAGAAGTCAATGCTTTTAAGCGGTCTCCCCTTGACCAGAAAACTTTCCCCACTCTCCACGTAAACGGCCATCAAGTTGTTCACTCCAAGGTCAATTCCCGCTGAAAGGTTTCCTTTTGGCGTTCTTGGAACGCTTACCCAGTCTTCGCCCTCGAGTTTTTCCCTGACAGTAAGGCTGACGTGAGCATACCATTTCCGCTTAACGGGGTCGTAAGTGATTTCTACCCGTCCCTGCTTTCCCTTCAAGTGCATCCTACCCTTAAACTGGACTTCGAGACGTTTAAACTTCCCAAGGCCTTTTAGGATTAGTTTATTGCCCTCAATCTTGTATTGGTCTTTCCTTAGGACGATTAAGGGTTTTCTCCTCCCATCTTCTTTGAGATAGTTTTGGTGGTTTTGGCTTGAGCCAGTTGGGGAGTTCTCCGCTTCGCTTTTTCCGAAGGAGTGAGAAGAAACTCCGCCAGGCTTCAGCGTTCTTCCTCGCTATTTGTTGAACCGTGACTGAGCCGATTTCTCGTTTAAACTCTTCATAAACGGTCTTCTCGGTTTTGTTAAAGTCCACGATTTGCTCTTGGAAGTACTGTCGTCTTCTCAAGTAGTTTACTCTGTTCCATGCTTTAGCTCCTGAATCGGCTAACTGGTGGAGGGTTTTCGCTTGTTCTTTTGAGGGTTGGAGTTTTACTGTTATTGTTCGCTTCATTTCGAGGTATGGTGTGAATTTTAGGCTTTAAAATAGTTTGCTTTCCTGGTTTAAAGACTGGTTGGGTGGTTTATTGCATCCTCGCCGTGAACGGCGAGGCTTTCAAAAGAAAAATGTAAACGTCGTTACGGCTAACCTTGCCTCCTCCCAACTTCATTGGAGGGCTTTCGGGGGGAACGGTGACTCCCCACATCTCCCATTAAGTCTCCATTCGGGCTTAGAACCCCCACATACCGGAGACTGCCACATCACTAAAAACTACCCCACAAGGCTATATAAAAATTACGCAAAACAAAAGTCAACAAATGTTCCGTAAGTTCCTATTTACGAAACAGCCCTCCTCCTGAACATCACTGCCGCCACGGCCAGCAGGAGGGCCGCCAGGGCGATGTAAGGGGCCGGGTTCGTCCCTATCGGGCGGTGAACGATGGTCGTCGTGGGTTCTGGAGCGGGTGTCTCCGGCGGTTTCCGTGTGAGGACCACGGTCCTGCCACCAACCCCGTAGAGGGTAACGTTCAGCGGTTCGAGCTTCTCCCAGGCGGAGCCCCTGTAGAGCCGGACCGAGAAGGCCGTTCTGTTCGGGAGTGGGGCGACTGTGAAGTAGTAACCCGTCGAGGACTTCAGGAGGGGCCTCGGCTCAGCCAGCTCGGAGATGTTCCCCACGATCCACAGCTCGCCGGTGAGGTTGCCAGCCTCGAGAGCTATCAGCGCTGGAACGTCGTTTCCGGAGTAGTAGCGGAGCTTCGCGGGAGCGCTCCTCTTTCCGCCGGTCTCAACGGTGACGTTCACCCAGGCAGCGGACGTCTCGACCTTCGGGACGCGGATTAGTATCTCCGTGGAGTTCCAGGAGAGAACCTCCGCTTCCTTGCCGCCGATGAATACCCTCCCGGCATTCCCAAAGCCGGCGCCACCGATGAGGACCTCCTGGCCTGCTTGTGCGGCGTAGGGCGTTAGGGAGCCGATGAGGGGTTCATCCTGCGGGCGCTCCAGGTGGAAGACGTAGAGGCTGTTCCTGGGCAGGAAGACGGTCGCCTTTCCGTTCCCGACGGCCATTTCGGCGCCGTACAGGGCATCGCGGTAAACCCCGTCCGGCCAGTCGAGGCCCAGGGTGAGGTTCGAGGGGGAGCCCTTGTTCATGACGACGAGGAGCCTGTGGGTTCCGAAGGTTCTCTCGAAGGCCCAGACGGAGTAGTTAGCGTAGAGGGTCCTGAAGTCGCCGAAGGCTAAAGCGTCGTTGGTTTTCCTGAGCCCCGCCAGGGTCCTTATTATCCCGGCCGCCTCGGTGGTGTTGTTGAAGACCATCATTGGCCTGTTGTAGGGGTCGCCCTTTCCATCCGGGCTCACGAGGTAGCTCTCGTCGCCGTAGTAGATGACCGGAATCCCCGGGAGCGTCATGGTCAGCGCCAGCGCCATGTGGAAGCGCTCCACGGAATCGTCCCGCTTTGCCGCGTTGAGGAAGCGAACCAGGTCGTGGCTGTCGAGGAAGTTGAGTTCCTTGTTGGGGTAGAGGAAGCGGGAGTAATAAACCTCAAGCTCCCTCGCGAGGGTCTCGAAGCTTCCGACGAAGCCGAAGGTTCTCACGATGTCCTCCCTTATTGGCATGTTGAGGACCGGCGAGACGTTGGAGTAGCGGTAGAGCTCGTGGAGGTCTTTCGTCCCCTCCGTCGAGAGGGAGTAATACTCGCCGTAGATGAAGAGCGGCCTCTCAGAGTAGAGGCGGAGGTAAAAGGTCTCGAGCCAGCCGAGTTCCATGTGCTTTACCGCATCTATCCTGAGGCCGCAGGCGCCGTTCCCGACGAAGAGCCTAGCCCCCTCCGTGAGGTACGAGTCGACCCAGGGGTTGAGCTGGTTGAAGTCGGCCAAACCGTAGAGGTTCGCGTACTTGAGCTGGATGCCCTCCCAGCGGAAGATGTTGCCGTTGTGGTGGTAGACGGCCTCCCTGATTCCTGTGGTGGGGTTCACGCTGGCGTTCCTGGTGTCCTCGTAGTAGTCGGTTACCTTCGTCCCGTTGTCGTAGAGGGCCCCAAACTCCCCGTCCGTTGCCGGGCCCGCGTGGTTGGGCACGTAGTCGACGATTACGCAGATTCCCCTCTTCCTCGCTTCCTCCACGAGCTTCCTGAAGTCATTCCAGTCCCCGAAGTGCTCCTCAATACGCTTGTAGTCCCTCGTCCAGTAGCCGTGGTACGGGGCGCTTCCATGGGCCATTTTGTTGATGTTGTCGTTCAGCGGGGTCAGCCATACCATCGAGACTCCGAGGCTCCCCAGGTAGTCGAGCTTCTCGGTGATGCCCTCTATGTCACCTCCCCAGTAGAGACGGTAGTTCCTGTGCCCGGAGTCGTAGAAGCGGTCGTTGTTGCCCGGATTGCCATCGTAGAAGCGGTCGACCATTATTTGATACACGACGCCCCTCTCGGGAACCCGATAAGCGCCCGCGAAGGGTGAGAGAAGTACCAGCACGAGGGTTAGAACGACAGCCAGCCTGCCCATTGACACTCAATATCACCGGGAGTGATAAGAGAGGAGGACTTAAAAACCTCGCGGTCAGGCCTTCATGATGTCCTTGAAGCTGAAGGAGACGCTGGAACCGAGGATGCTCCCGTTCACCGCCTTGACGACCCTCAGCCTGTACTTGTTCCCGTCGAACTCCCACCTGAGGACTGTGGTGGCGGTCTCCTCAAACAGGGAGATTATCTCCGGCGAGTACCTCTCAACCG
The DNA here is from genome assembly GCA_027062125.1 of Thermococcus sp. Classification (GTDB taxonomy): domain Archaea; phylum Methanobacteriota_B; class Thermococci; order Thermococcales; family Thermococcaceae; genus Thermococcus. The sequence goes on along the minus strand of JAMOTW010000052.1, from coordinate 1,546 downwards.
CATCCCTGTTGACGAAGTAGAGGGTTATGCGGCTTTTTTTACCGACGAACGTCGATATGTTGCGCAGGAGTCTAATGACCTCTCGCCTTTCGAGGGCCACGAAGAGCTTGTGCATCCCGATGACGGGGTTGAACACGACCTCGTGGGGCACTACCTTCTCGTATATCTCGCCGTAGTACTTGAAGTCAAGGGAGTACTTGTCCACCTCAACGCGGCCGAATACGCTCCCGGCGTCGCGGTTGCCGCCGATCTTTATCACGGGAACGTTGGAGAGCCCCTCGAGTTTGAGCCCCATGAGTTCAAGCCGGGCGAGTGCCTCGGCAAACGAGTCGGAGATGTCGTCCAGGAGAACCGGCTTCCTCTGATCCCTGCATCTTCGGCATATCAGGTAGAGAAGGAGCTCCGGAGAAGAAGTCGAGCCGTACTCAACGAGAACAGTCTCGCCGGGCCTGAGGCCGAAGAGAATTGAGTCCATCGCCTGAATCGCCATGTTGTCCACCACCCTTATGTTCTTTGCAACGTCAAAGTATAAAAGGTTAGCGAGGAGCTCGGATTTTCACACTATCCTGGCACCCGCCAAGACCCTCGGCGAGACGAAAGAGCCCCTGAGGAGGGGTTTCTTACCCACAGCGCTCACCCAGCGAAGGAGCTCGAAGACGTTCCCGGAGAGCATGTTGTCTCGGAAGGGCCTGATATCGCCGTTCTTGACGACGTAGCCGAGTCCTATAGTCAGGGAAAAGTCCCCGCTGACCGGGTTGGCCGTGTGCTCGCCGAAGACGTCCTTGACAACAACCCCCTCGAAGTCCTCCAGCGATTCTTTCCCGGGTTCAACGACGAGGTTGCTCGTCCCTATGTGGGGCTTCGTCCTGAAGTCCCTGACCGCGTTACCTGTGCTCTCCATGCCGAGGAAAAAGGCGTAGGTGAAGTCGAGGAGGAACGATTTAAGAACGCCATCCTCAATGAGGACCTTTCTCTGGCCCGGAACTCCCTCGCCGTCGAAGGGGTAGCTCCCGGAGCCAGCCGGAAGGGTGGCGTCGTCGATGATGGTCAGGCACTCGCTCCCCACCGTCTCGCCAAGAGCCGAGAACCTGCTCCTCCTGAAGTAGACGCTGTCGCCGAAGACGTTCTCGAGGAATATCGAGAGAACCGACTGGAAGGCCTCCGGCTCGAGGAGAACCTCACCGGAGTGGCCGTCGATGGGCTTCGCCACCGCGCTCAGCTTTGCATCGCGAAGGGCCTCGTTGATGCCCCTTTCGAGTTCTTCAAGAGGCTGGAGCGAGCGGTATGACTGGTAGTAGGAGCCGGTCCCTGTGCCGAGGACCGCGTATACAGAGGCGCTCATTCCAGTTGAGTGGTCCTCCAGCTCAACGCCGTTGGAGTTTACCAGGCCGTAGGTGTTCACACCGAAGGCAAGGGAGCCTGAGAGGGTGGCGTCGCCCTTCAACGCCCCCATCATGGAGGCGAAGTCTGAGGCAAAGGAGTAGGCATCCTCAAAGGGCATCTCCTCTATCCTGCGGTCGTAGAGGTTCTCGACCTTAGAAGGCTT
>JAMOTW010000051.1 GCA_027062125.1 Thermococcus sp. | reverse complement strand
CGTCCCGAAGTTCGCAGGCTCGTGCATACACGAGTACACCGGCAACCTCGGCGGCTGGGTGGACAAGTGGGTTTATTCGAGTGGCTGGGTCTACCTCGAGGCTCCTGCCCACGACCCGGCCAACGGCCAGTACGGCTACTCCGTCTGGAGCTACTGTGGGGTGGGCTGAGGTCTCCCACCCCAGTTGTTTCCATTCTTCCCGTTTCTGTTTACGACGACACTTGATTGGCTCCCTTTCTCGCGAATCCCGGTCGGGGGGACTCAAAAATCCCACTGAGAAGCCAGCCATGAGGAACATCACCATCTCTTTCGGGAGGCCATGACAACCCGAACCGCGTTTTCGGAGGCCATTTTTCATCACCCGCACCGCCCTTCGTCCACAGCAACGACCTCATCGGTGAGGTACGTCCCGTTGATGACCTCCACCGGGCAGATGAGGGTCCCGTTCGTCCCGGTTATCTCCACGAAAATCCCCCACGTTCTTCCAAGGACCTCAACGCTCTCGTTCACGCAGGTCGTCTCGTTTGAAGCTCGGAATAGGAAGTAAACGATGGAGTTCCTTTCAATTTTGTAGCCGAGGTAAGTGCCGTTGATGCAGGAACTCAGGGTTATCCTCCGCCGCAGGGCGTCTTCAAGGGTCGGGAAGCAGTGCCCGTCGTCGAGGACGAAGCGTCCGTCCTCAAAGGTCGCCCTGCAGTAGAGCAGGTCTCTATCGCGTATCTCCGCCACCACGTAATCGGAGGGAAGGTCAAAGGCCCTCACGAGCCGAAAGTCCCTCTCACCTCCACCGGAGCGCCTGAACTTGAAGAGCGCCACGTGGGTAACATCGTTGGGATAGCCGGCCATAAGCTCCGCACCCTCAAATTTCATCGGGGAGTCGAAGTGGGCCTCGACCTCCACCCGGTACTTCTCCCCTGAAAAGAGGATAAGAAGGGAAACCAGAACCAGGGAGACAAAGGCAAGAAAAAGGAAGGCCTTCAAAAAATGCCGCATAGTACCACCTCAGAACTCCACCACCCACCTAACCGCGCGCGGCACTTTCTTCGCAACCTCCAACGCGGTGAAGTTCTCGCCGAGCTCTTCCTTCACCATGTCCCCGGCGAGGCCGTTGAGGAAGGCTCCAACGGATGCCGCCCTCAACGGCTCGTTGCCGAGCGCGAGGAGTGCACCAACGAGACCCGCTAAAACGTCGCCCGTTCCACCGGTGGTCATTCCCCTGTTCCCGGTCCTGTTGTATTTCCAGGTTTTCCCATCGCTTATGATGTCGTAGGGGCCTTTGAGCAGAATAACGCCTCCAACCTCGCCGGCCTTCTCCATCACCACCTTGGCCTTCTCCATGAGCGAGCCCCCAGGCTTCACGCCGAAGAGAACCGCGAACTCGCCCGCGTGCGGAGTTAGGACGAAGGTCTTCCCTTTCAGAACGCTCAAATCCTCGGCCACCGCCTTTAATCCGTCAGCGTCTATGACCATCGGCTTTTCACAGCGCGCCACAAAGGCTCTCACGAACTCCTTCGTCTCCTCAGTGAGGCCGATTCCAGGCCCGATGACGACGGCGTCGGCCTTTTGGGCTATGCTCAGGAGTTCATGGACGTGATCCGGTGAGAAGTTTCTTCCCTCGACCGGTCTGAGTATCAGGTCCGGGTCGCTTATCCTCTTCGCAGGCTCTGAGGGCATCGCGAGATAGACCAAATCGACGAGGTAGCTTGCCCCCTTGGAAGCGAGGTAGGGCGCGCCGTAGTAGTCCCCGCTGCCGCCGATGACGAGCAGTTTGCCGTTCTGGCCCTTGTGCTCGCCCTTTTTTCTCAAAGCAAACTTCGCGTCGCCCGGCCCGACGATGTGGTAGAGCTCCTTCGGATAGCCTATCTTGACTATCACCCTCTCGAAGTCCCCGTACTCCTCCTTGTCCCACTGGAAGGTGACAGCGAAGTCGGCCTTAACGCGGACGTCGCTCGGATAGCCGCTCGGAAGGTCGACGCTTACTATTTTTGCTCTCCCAGCGTACTCGTTGATTTTCTCGATGGCCGAGCGTATCGGCTCGCGCGGCTCGCCCTTTGTACCGGCCCCGAGGAGTGCATCGACGATGACGTCGTAACCGCTCAGGTCAAGCCCCGTTATGTAGGCGGAATCCTTGAGAACCTTGATTTTCACAAAGTCGAGGCCTTTCAGAATTTCCCAGTTGTGTTTTGCCTCCTCGCTCCTTATCTTCGCCTCATCTCCG
>JAMOTW010000050.1 GCA_027062125.1 Thermococcus sp. | reverse complement strand
CTTGACGACACGGAGGGTGTTCTGGACGACCGGCTCACTGAAGTCTCCACCGGGCGGGGAAACGGCACCTATGACCGAAACGCTTCCAATCCTCTCATCGCTTCCGAGGGTCACGACACGGCCGGCACGCTCGTAGAACTCCGCTATCTTGCTCGCGAGGTAGGCCGGGTAACCCTCCTCACCGGGCATCTCCTCGAGACGGCCCGAAATCTCACGGAGCGCCTCGGCCCACCTGCTCGTCGAGTCGGCCATCAGAGCCACGTCGTAGCCCTGGTCGCGGAAGTACTCGGCGATGGTGATTCCGGTGTAGATGGAAGCCTCACGCGCCGCGACCGGCATGTTCGAGGTGTTGGCTATGAGGACGGTCCTCTCCATGAGCGGCTTTCCGGTCTTCGGGTCCTTGAGCTTGGGGAACTCCTCAAGGACGTCGGTCATCTCGTTTCCGCGCTCGCCGCAGCCTATGTAAACGACGACCTGCGCGTCACTCCACTTGGCGAGCTGGTGCTGGGTAACGGTCTTTCCGCTTCCGAACGGACCGGGGATAGCGGCCGTTCCACCCTTGGCCTGGCTGAAGAAGGTGTCTATCGTCCTCTGTCCGGTGATGAGCGGAACCTCCGGCGGGAGTTTGTTCTTGTAGGGCCTCTTGACACGGACGGGCCAGCGGTGGTACATCTTGAGCTCCTCGATGCTCCCGTCCGGCTTCTTGACCTTGGCTATTACCTCCTCGACGGTGTAGTCGCCCTCCTCGGCAATCTCGACTATCTCACCCTCGACCCACGGGGGAACGAGGATCCTGTGCTCGATGATGCTGGTCTCCGGAACGACACCGAGGACGTCACCGCCGACAACCTTGTCGCCGACCTTGACCTTGGGCGTGAAGTGCCACTTCTTGTCCCTCGGAAGGGCCGGGGCGGTGAGACCCCTCGCTATGAAGTCGCCGCTGAGGTCCCTGAGGACGTTGAGCGGCCTCTGAATACCGTCGTACATGGCCGTGAGAAGACCCGGACCGAGCTCAACGCTGAGCGAGGCACCGGTTCCCTCGACCGGCTCACCGGGCCTTATACCGGCGGTCTCCTCGTAGACCTGGATGACTGCCCTGTCACCCTCAAGGCGGATGATTTCTCCTATGAGACCCATTTCGCCGACGCGAACGACCTCGTACATCTTGCTTCCTTTCATTCCGTCGGCAACGACGAGCGGACCCGTAACGCGAATTATCCTTCCCATTTCCCTTCACCTCTTAAGCTCAACACCAATTGCCCTCCTAACAATCTCCTTAATCGCCTCTTCTCCCAGCTTGGAGCCGGACTTGTCCGGCACCTGAAGGATGATCGGAAGAGTAACCTCTGGCATCTCAATCCTCTGGGCGAACCTCTCCGTTATGAGTATTATTCCCACGTCGCCCCTCTCAATAAGCTCCTTCAGCTTGTTCCTGAGCCTCTCCATCTCGAGAGGCGTGTCCTCAAACGAATAAACCTCGTGGGCGCCGGCCAGCTTGAAGCCAAGCGCCGTGTCCTTGTCGCCGAGAACCGCTATCTTCATGCGGCATCACCCGCGAGCTCCTTTATCCTCTCTGGCTCGAGGCCGTCGCTGATGAGCTTGGCCACCGCCCTGAGCTTCCTCACTTCCCTCTCCTTCTGGAGTATGTAGCTGAGCGGTGAGGCAACGCTGAGCGGGTAGAACCTGTTGAGCTCGTTCAGCCTCCCGATGATGTGCCTCTCGAGGGCCCTCTCGAGGACGCTGAGGTCGCGCTCAACCTCCTCCCTGACCTCCCTGATGACCGGGCCGTACTTGGTGGAGTCGAGCTCGGCTAGCGCCATACTCAGGTCGTCAACGTGGAGGAGCGGGTCGAGCTTGACGCTTCCGCCGGGGATGAGCATGGGACTTATCTCCTCGGCGGACATTCCAGCGGCCTTCGCCCTTAGGACGGTGAGTATGTTCAGCTTGTCTATCCTGAGCCTGACGAACTCCTCCAGGATAACCCTCTCGTCCTCCTTCCCGGAGAGGGCGTAGCTGAGGAGCTTGCCGTAGTGCATCCTGTAGAGTTCGGTCTCGAAGGTCCTGACGTCTATCTCACCGAGGAGCAACTTCTGGTAGGGCTCCTCGTAGGGGGTTCCCTCGAGTATGACGAGTATCTCCTCCATCGTCTTGGCCTCTGCCATGGCCTTGACCTTGGGGAGCATGGTTCCGATTTCAACCACGTAATCCGCCGCCGGCTCTCCGGCGAGCTTGGCCTTGACGACGCTCGCTATGTTCCTGACGTCCCACTCCTCGAGCATGAGCCTGAAGAACGGGTTGACCCTCTTCGGGAGTATCTTAACCATCAGCTCGTAGGTCCCTGCGAGGGCCTTCTCGAGGGCCCGCTCTATGGACTCGACGTCGTAGCTCGAGAGGTTGGCGAAGTAGTCCCTGTACTCAGTGTCCTCCAGGCTAACCACGAAGTTCTGAAGCGTTCTGCTCTCCGCGAGCTCGTTGAACCTCTGCTCCGTGAGGAGCTTCGCCTCCATCGCCTTTATCCTGGCGTTGGGGTACGAGTAGGGTGTGTACTTCCAGATTATCTTGGCCGTCTTGTATCCCACCCACGTGAACACCACTGCGAGGGTAGTGTTGAGGATTCCGCTCACCGCTTCTGGTTCCATTGCCCTCACCCGAAGAGAGCCTTGGCTATCTCAGCCCTGAGCTCGCCCTCAAACCTCTCCATCCTTGACTCGAAGGTGTTGTCCACCCTGACGCTCCCGTCCGGGGTCTCGACGACGAGTCCGCCGATGGTGTTTATAGGCTCACCGAGGCTCACCTCAACCTCATTTCCGAGCTTCTCAGCGAGGGCCTTCCTGAACTCCTCGAGCCTCTCCGAGAGCAGCTTGAGCGTTCTCTCGTTGGAGCGGACGACGACGCTCTCGGCGCCGAGCTCCTTGACGGCGCTGGCGGCGAGATTGACGAGCATCGGGAAGTACTCCTCCTCGGGAAGCTCAGCGAGCCTCTCCCTGAGGGCGGACATGACCTCCTGTATGAGCTCCTCCTGAACCTGGAGGCGCTTCTTCCTGACCTCAAGGCGGGCGTTGGCTATTATCCTCTGCTTCTCTATCTCTGCCTGGGTCTGGGCCTTCCTGAGTATCCACCCGGCCCTCGCCTCTGCCCTCTTCCTGGCCTCGGCCTTGATCTTCTCCGCCTCTTCCCTGGCCTCGCTGAGTATGTACTGTATCTTCTGCTCCGCTTCCCTGTTTATCTCCTGAATGATCAGCTCTGCCCCTTCCATCCTCCTTCCTCCTTCTTGGAATTAAAGAAAGTTGGCGGAGTCAGAAGCCGACTCCGGTGACGATCATTATCAGCGCGCCGACGAGACCGAAGATGGCCATGGTCTCGGCCATTGCCGCGAAGATGATGCCCTGGGTGAAGGTCTTCGGGTTCTTGGCAACGGCACCGATGCCGGCGCTGGCTATGATACCCTGCGGTATGGCCGAGAGGCCGGTGAGGCCAACGACGAGACCGGCACCGAGGAGTATGGCGCTCTTGACGATGTTGTCCGGGTTGTTGGCAGTGAACTTGAAGCCGCCGCCGAGGATTCCTGAGACCATCAGGATTAGGAACAGGGTGATGAGTCCATAGATACTCTGGGTCATTGGCAGACCCTCGAGTATCAGGGCGTTCTTGAAGTTCTTCTCGTCCTCGGCAACGACTCCAGCCGCTGCTGCACCTGCTACACCAACACCGAAGGCCGAAGCGGCTCCGGCGAGACCGGCCGCGAGGGCCGCACCAAGGGATACGTAAACTATCGGGTCCATCCTTCATGCACCTCCTTAAGCTTCAAACTCTAACTCAGACACCTCTCTTTTTGCCCTGAAGGGCTCGAAGGGTTTACCTTCACCTGAATAGAACGTACCGAAAAATTCAACGTACTGGAGACGGAGCGAGTGGACGAACGCTCCGAGGGCGTTGATGGCGACCGAAAACAGCTGGCCGCCGACAAAGAGTATGAGACCTATAACTATGCCTATCGGAACGGGGCCTATCGAAACGCCCCATATCATCTGGACGAGGATGTTGATGACCATCGCTATTCCTGCCGTCGCTAGCGCCAGTGCCATGAGCCTTGCGTAGCTGAGCCAGCTTCCCACGAAGCCGAAGAAGTCCGAGATTATGAGGAGCACCGCCAGCCCGCCGTTGTTGACTATCTCGCCTATTGCGAAGAGTATCAGGCCGATTCCAAAGAGGGCCTTGCCCACCGTTCCGGCACTCGGGCTGTTGGTTCCAAGGACGAGGGTCACTATTCCAAGGATTATGAGCATCCACGGGAGCTGGTCGAGGAGCGCGCTCTTCTTGTCGCCGTTCTTGAGCTTGACTATGAAGCCCACGGTGTAGCCGAGGAACAGGTGGGCGAGACCTATCGCCAGCGCCAGCTGGAGCACCACGAGGGCGTCCTTGAAGGTGTCCCAGACGCGCGGGACGGTGAAGCCCGCCAGATCGAGGGCGTTGCCGAAGTAGCTGCCGAAGATGGCGCCCATTATCATGGTGAAGAACGAGCTTATGAGCAGGGTGTAGGAGAACTTGTAGGTGCCGTCGTTGAACTTCTTGTGCCCCTTGACGAGGAGGGCCGCTATTATGGCTATGATGAGACCGTACATGAAGTCGGTGAGCATGAAGCCGAAGAAGAACGAGTAGGTGAAGGTTATTATCGGCGTCGGGTCTATCTCGTCGTACTTCGGGACGCCGTACATCTCGGTGAGCATCTCGAAGGGCCTGGCCCATCCGGGGTTCTTGAGCTTTATTGGGATCTCATCGAGCTCCTCTTCGTCCGGCTCGCGCACGTTGATGTACGCCTTGCCCTCGGTGACCCTCTTGATGCCCTCGAGGACCTCGGGGACGTTGGCCCTGGGGAGCCAGCCCGTCATGGCGAAGGTCATGTTGGTCCTCGCGAGCATCGGCAGAACCGTCGACTTGTCGCGCTCGTTCTCCATGAGCTCCTGGTAGAAGACGACGTCGTCGTAGTACTTCTCGGCCAGCATCTCGGCGTCCTTCTTGGCGCTCTCGAGCTCCTCCTCCTTCGCCCTGAGCTTCTCCTCGTAAACGGCTATCAGCTCCCTCGGCGTTCCCTCACCCTCGGGAATTTCAATCCTCTCGAGGGAGTACTTGGCGAGTATCGGGTTGGCCTTCTCGTAGTCTGACTTGAGGAAGACGAAGACCGCCAGAACCTTGTCCTTGAAGTCCTTGGAAACTATGACCGCCCTGTTCTCAGTGGCCCTGGTGACCTCCTCGACGAGGGGCCTGAACTTGTTCCTGTCCACGGTTCCGACGACTATCTCGAGCATGTCGGTGGAGCGAAGGTAGGAAACGTCGAGGTTGAGGGCTGAAAGGAGCTCGAGGACGGCTATTTCGCCCTTTATCCTCTCTATCTCGGTCTGGGTGGAGGTTATCTTGCCCTCGACGGCCTTTATCTCGGGCTCGACCTGGGCCAGAAAGCTCTCGACGTCCTTGATGAGCTTCTCGATGCCCTCGTAGCGGTACTTCTTCCTGGCCCTCTCCGGCGGGAATATGAACTCCTTTATGCCCCCGCCGGTCTTCCTCCTGTATGCCTTGAGAAAGTCAACGAGCCTCGAAATCGTTATGCTGTACGAGGCGGCCTTCCTGTGGTACTCGTTGGGCGAGTCCTTCTGGGCAGATTTAACGTCCAGCTCCCTTATCTCCACCACTCCATTCTCATGGAGATAGGTGAGGAGGCTGTCCTTGTAGCGGTTGAGCGTGATGACCTCGATCTTTACCATCTCTTCTGGCCTGAACATCGTCAGCTCCCTCTCACGAGTGCTATACCGGCGGAGATGGCGCTCTCAAGGTTGTTGGTTGCCTTGATCTTGAGCTCCTCAATCTCCCTCTCGCCCTCTTCGAGTATCTTCTTCGCCTCCTCCTCACCCTCGAGGCGGGCCTTCTCGACGAGGGCCTGGGCCTGGCTCTCGGCGTTCTCGATGACATCTCTCTCGATGAGCTTGGCCTCCTCGCGGGCCTTGAGAACTATTTCCCTGGCCTCCTCCTTGGCCTTCTCGATGCGTTTCTCGGCCTCTTTCTCTGCATCGACAATCTGCCTGATGACGTCCTCCATGATTAGCCCCCCAATGACCCTAAAACAGGTTATCCCTACACGTCGCTTTTGGCTTCCCTAACTGGTTTAAATAGTTTTTGGCCCTGGTGCCAGAGGTTTGACGAGAAAAGAACAAAGATGGACATAAAAAGTTGAAAAAAATATCATATTAACTTTCATTGTTGCGTTTTTTCCTCTCAAGGAGGCCCTTCACACCCTCCAGAGCGCTGTTTTTGGCGAAGACTATGACCTGACCCTTTTCCGGGAGCTTCGTATCGCCCGATGGGATTATCAGGTTGCCCTTCTCGTCGTAAACCGCTATCATGAGGGCGTCCTTCGGCAGTTTGAGGTCCTTGACGAGCTTCCCCGCTATGTCGCTGTCCTCGTCTATGTTGAACTTGACTATCTCGGCACCTTCCTTAGGGAATAAAACGCGGTCGAAGCCCGGCGTCACTATGTTCCTGCTTATGTACTCAGCGGCTATCTCCTCGGGGCTTATGACGAAGTCGAAGTAGCGCTTGAGGTCGGTGACCTCCTCGAAGATGCGCCTGTTCTTGGGGTTGCCTATCCTGAGGGAGGTTCTTATCTTCGGGTTCAGGTGCTTCGCCAGGATGCAGGCCAGCAGGTTGGCGTCGTCCTTGCCCGTCAGAGCCGCGAAGGCGTCCGCCTGCTTTATGTTGGCCTCCTCGAGGGTCTTCGGGTCAGTCGCGTCGCCCTCTATCACCAGGCCGTTGATGAGGAGGGAGAGCTCTTTCGCCCGTTCTTTGTCCATCTCGATTATGGTGACGTCGTGGCCGTCCTCCTCGAGCATCTTCGCCACGAGGAAGCCGACCCTTCCGGCACCCATTATCACGACGAACATCAGTCCTCACCGAGCAGGTATTTGGCTATTTCAGCGTAGGCCGGCCTGGTGATGAGTATTCCAATGAGCACTCCCAGTATGGTCGTGAAGGCGAATCCCTTGAGCGTTCCGACGAAGTACACCAGCAGGAAGCTCATGGCCGCTATGGTCGTCGCGGCTGATGCGAAGATGACGAAGAACGCCCTTCCCATCCTCCTGAGAACGCTGGCGCGCCTGGTTATCCTCGTGGTCTTCTCGCCGCTGAGCAGCTCGTCGGTTATGACTATCTGCTGATCGACGCCGGTACCGATCGCCGCGATGATACCGGCTATACTCGGCAGGTCGAGGTTCCAGTTTATCAGCGCGGCGAAGCCTAGGATTATTATGACCTCAAAGAGGCTGGTGCTCGCGACCGGTATGGCGATCCTCCAGTTCCTGTAGTGGAAGTACACTATCAGGAGCACCGCTACCAGGGCGGCAAGGCCCGCGTAGAGGGCCTGCGTCCTGAAGCCCTCACCGAGCCTCGGGGATATGAACTCCATGCCGACGACGTTGAGCTTGACCGGGAGCGAACCGCTCTTGAGGACGGTGTATATGGTGCTGGCCTCCTGCTCGGCGGTCAGTCTGTCCGGGGCGGTTCCAGTTATCTGGACGTCCTGCTGGGGCTCTCCAACGGTCAGACCCTCGCCGAGGGAGTATGGGCCGTAGAGGCCGAGGGCCTTGACTATAATCTGATGGTCGCTCTCGCCCGGCTCCCTCGGGATGTAGCGAACGGTAAAGTTCATGCTCTCGAGCTCGGTCTGAAGCTCCTGCGGGACGTCGACGAGGACTATCTTGTCCTTGCCCTGGGCGAGCTTCGCTATCTCATCCGCGCTCTGGTTGGAGTAGGAAACGACGGTTATGTTGAAGGCCTTCCCTATCCTCTCCATGAGGGTGGGAGCATCCGGCGCCTCGGCGTTGAACTCGGTGCTGTTCATGAGCCTGTAAACGCTGTCCGGAACCACCATGAGGGAGTTAACAGGAGGATCGAGGAACATGTCAACCGGCCAGCCGACCTTGCCGTAGGCCAGCTCGGCGAACTCCTCGGCCGCGCTCTTGGAGATTCTGAACGGAACGGCCCAGCTGTTGTCTGGCTTTATCTGGTAGATTCCGACGTACTCGATGTCGTTTCCGGTGCCGAAGACCGTGCCCACGAACTCCATGTAGAAGACACCCTGGCTCTCTATGACGGACTTTATCTGGTTGGCCTGCTCAGCCGTGCTGACGTTCGCCACCTTCACGAGGACTATCTGGTCGCCTTGAGCCTCGACGGTTATGTCCCTCAGTCCGAGGGTGTTGAGCCTCTTCTGGAGCGAGTCAACGACGAGCTGCATCGTGTTGCTGTCAACGGGATGCTCGGTCTGGGCAACGAGGGCGACACCGCCCGAGATGTCTATTCCAAAGGTCAGCGGTTTGACCGCGAGGGTGGCTATCGAGCCAACGAGGAACAGGATGAGCAGGAGAACCCTCCAGTTGAGGAGGAGCCTCTTGGTTCTCTTCTTCATGCGTTACCACCCCTTGAAGGCCTTGAGAGGTACCACTTCAGCACGCCTGCGTTGAGTATCCACGTGTTCATGAAGTCCGCCAGCAGACCGAAGATGAGGACGATGGCTATGTTATCAAGGGTCTGGCTGGTGGATATGATCCAGAGCATGATCAGGGCGCCGAGGGTGGTTGTGCTCATCGTGAATCCGGTAGAAACAGCAGAGAGGTAGGCGTCCTCAACTGTGTCCTCCTTCCTCCTGAGGAGCTTGGTGGTCAGGAGTATGTTGCTGTCAACGGTGTAACCTATGAGCATGAGCAGAGCCGCTATCGTGGCCGTTGTCAGCTCGATGCCGAAGAGCCCCATCAGGGCTATGGCTATTGTCATATCGGAAAGGGCCGAGAAGATTATCGTAAAGGAGGGAACCGGGTCCCTGAAGAACAGGAAGACCACCGCCGCCATTGCGAGGAACGCGAAGATGAGGGCCTTGATGCCCTGCTGCTGGGCGATTTTACCGAAGGTGGGCTGAACCTCGCTGTGGGTGTACTCAGCGTTTGGATACTCATCCTTCATGGCATCGATTATTTTGAGCGGGTCGGTGCCTGTGGGGGCGTAAACCCTGACACCGCTGGATTTTACTCCAGTGAAACTCTCGACCCTCACCTCGACCCCGAGCTTTCCGCTGAGGTCCTTGGCGAGCTGGTCGGGGTTGGCATCGACGCCGTAGGCGGTAACGACGACACCTCCCTGAAGGTCTATTCCCAGGGTCGGAAAGTTAACCGCGAGCAGTACCAGTGCCACCAGAAAAACCACCAGCGGATACAGAACCATTTTCCTGTACTCCATCTCAGCCAGGCTTTTGAGCCATTTCCTCGTCTTACTTGCCCCGGCAACGTTGCCAGCCGCGGGCTTTCTCTTGGTCTTGGGCTTCGACATACCTTCACCCCGTCGTTAGTTTTTGCAAAACTTGTCGTTAGTTGGAATCTCGGGTTTTAAAATTAGTGGTTCATACCTAAAAATGGCCATCAGTGGACGGAGTTAATCCGGGTCAGGCGGGCTCTCTCCGGATGAAAGAACGTCCAAATCGGGACTAACAGGAATTGCCCAGGAACTCTCGGAAAACACGAAGAACAGCCAGCAGATTCCCGTTCAATCCATTCCCGGCCCATCCAGAACATTTCAAAGGGAAAACGGCAGGTTCACGGCTCTCCGCTTTAGGGCTTAACTTTAAAAAGGGTTGGTAATAGGGACAACAAGAGGTGAGAGCCATGAGCGAGATAGAGACGATAGGGTTTCACTACGTTGTTGAGGCCGCCGGTTGCGATCCCCAGATTCTCGGTAACGCTGACAGAATAAGGGAAATATTCCTCGAAGCGGCAAAGGTAGGCAACATGGAGATTAAGGCGAGCTACTTCTTCAAGTTCTCGCCGACGGGAGTCAGCGGCATGGTCATAGTCGCCGAGAGCCATATCTCAGTCCACACTTGGCCGGAGAGGGGCTACGCCGCCCTGGACGTCTACACCTGCGG
>JAMOTW010000049.1 GCA_027062125.1 Thermococcus sp. | reverse complement strand
ATGGCGAAGGTTATAGTTGACGCCCAGGCCGCGAGAGCGATAGGAAAGGGTGCGATGATAGTTTTCAAGAAGGGAGTCGTGAGAACCGAGGGCGAGTTCTCTCCGGGCGATGTTGTGGAGGTCTACACTCGCGGGGGCAAGTTCCTCGGCAAGGGCTTCATCAACCCGAACTCCAACATCATGGTCAGGCTCATAACGAAGGACCGCGAGACGGAGGTCAACAAGGAGCTCTTCCGCGAGAGGATAAAGAAGGCCAACGAGTACCGCAAGAAGGTCCTCGGCTACGACAGGGCCTACCGCATGGTGTACGGTGAGGCGGACTACCTCCCCGGCCTCATAGTTGACCGCTTCAACGAGATCGCCTCGGTCCAGATTTCGAGCGTTGGAATGGAGAGGTTCAAGCTCGACGTTGCCGAGGCCATAATGGAGGCCGAGCCCGAGATTGAGACCGTCTTCGAGAAGAACACCGGAAGGAGCAGGCGCAGGGAAGGTCTGCCCGAAATAGAGAGGGTTTTGCTCGGTAAGGAGAAGTACAGGACGGTAATCGAGGAAGGTAAAGCCAAGTTCATCGTGGACATGCGCGGCCAGAAGACGGGCTTCTTCCTCGACCAGAGGGAGAACAGAATAGCCCTTGAGAAGTACGTTAAGCCCGGGATGAGGGTCCTCGACGTCTTCACATACACCGGCGGCTTCGCGATACATGCGGCCGTCGCGGGCGCCGACGAGGTTGTGGCCGTCGATAAGTCCCCCTGGGCCATAAACATGGTGAAGGAGAACGCCAAGCTCAACGGCGTCGAGGACAGGATGAAGTACATCGTCGGCTCGGCCTTCCCGGTCATGGAGGAGATGATAAAGAGGGGCGAGAAGTTCGACATAGTGATTCTCGACCCTCCGGCCTTCGTCCAGCACGAGAAGGACCTTAAGAGGGGGCTCAGGGCATATTTCAACGTGAACTATGCCGGTTTACAGCTGGTGAAGGAGGGAGGCATACTTGTAACGGCATCCTGCTCCCAGCACGTCGACATGCAGGCCTTTAAGGACATGGTCATCGCGGCCGCCGCAAAGGCCGGCAAGTTCCTCAGGCTCCTCGAGCCTTACAGGACGCAGGCCCCTGACCACCCGATACTCATGGCCTCGAAGGACACGGAGTACCTCAAGGCACTCTTCCTCTACGTTGAGGACATGAAGTGATATTCACGTTCATCCCGGCGTGGGACGATGACGAGAATGCACCTCCACTGAACCCGGCATCTGAATGATGAGAAAAAGGGTCCGAGTCCCAGTCCGGTCGCTCCGCCGACCGAAACCCTTTTCTATTTGGTCGTTCAAACGACCAAAATCGAGGGAGTTTTGGTCGCCATAACGACCGATTATAGCTCAAGTATCAAACTGTGCCTCCACCGCGTTCCGACCTCGAACTTCACGTCCCTCGCGGAGTAGCCCAGCGCCTTTCCTTTCTCTTCTATTGCCTTTATCAGCGGCTTCTTGTCCGGAAGGAATAGGGCAACCTTGCCGCCGGGCTTCAAATAGTCCATCGCCTCCTCGATGAGCCTCACCGAGAAGGCCTCCCCGTGCTCACCCCCTCCAACGCCTTCCCTCTCGGTTAAAACGCCTCTCGTCGGCCTCTCATAGTAGGGTGGAGCTGAGAAAATCACATCAAAGAGCTCGCCTTCGGGAATTACTCCCCGGATTATCCCCCCGTCGCTCTTGATTAGCCTGACCTTGACGAGGTTCCGCTCGATGTTCCTCCGCGCGTACTCGAAGAACTCATCGTCCAGCTCCGTGGCCGTTACCTTGCAATTGAAGAGTTTGTCGGCCATAAGCGCCATCATCGCGGTGTGCCCGGTTCCAATCTCCAGAACCTTCTCTCCTCCCTTCAAAAACGTCTTCAGGAAGAGGTAGCGCGATATTGGGGGCGTTACGAGCCCACGCGGGTGGTATTCTATCTCCAGTCCGAAGAGGGCCTTCGCTATGGCCTTGTTGTAGAGTATTCTGGCTTTCCTGTTCGAAAGGTCGAGCCTTCCGCGCTCGTCTATGTATTCCTCCAGCTCCGGAAAGAGCTTTACCGCTTCCCTCACAGGCAGTCCGAGCTTTCCGTCCTTCCATGCTGGCATGAAAAGAGTTGGGGGAGGGGCTTAAAAGCTCAACCCCTCGGGTCCATCAGCCTGCCCATGAAGAGTACCGCCCCCGTTTCCCTGTCCACTATGAGGAACAGGAACGAATGGTCTGCCC
>JAMOTW010000048.1 GCA_027062125.1 Thermococcus sp. | reverse complement strand
AGACCGCTAAAGGCTACATGTTTGAGGTCGAGGACGCGACCGGGAGGATAAAGGTCTTCCTCGGCAAGGACAAGGAGAACGCTTCTAGTGCATACAACGCGATAATGCCGGACTCTGTTGTCGCCTTCAGGGGCCAGCCCGGAAGGGGCATTTTCTTCGCCAACAGGGTTTTCCTTCCTGACGTGCCGAAGTTCAGGCGCGAGAAGCCGCCCCTCGAGGAGAAGGTCTACGCCATCCTTCTGAGCGATATCCACGTCGGCTCCAACAAGTTCTGTGAGAAGGCCTTTGAGAAGTTCCTTGAGTGGCTCAACGGCGAGGTCAACAGCAGGGCCGAGGAGGAGCTCGTTAGCAGGATTAAGTACATGATAATCGGGGGTGACGTGGTTGATGGCGTCGGTATCTATCCCGGCCAGTACAACGAGCTGGCCATTCCCGACATCTTCGACCAGTACGAAGCTCTGGCAAACCTCCTCCGCAACGTTCCGGAGCATATAACCATGTTCATCGGCCCGGGCAACCACGACGCCGCGAGGACTGCCCTTCCCCAGCCCGGCTTTTACGAGGAGTACGCCAAGCCTCTCTACAAGCTCAAGAACGCCGTCATCATAAGCAACCCCGCCGTGATAAACCTCCATGGCAGGGAGTTCCTCGTGGCCCACGGAAGGGGAATAGAGGACGTCGTTGACTTCATTCCGGGGAGAAGCCACCACCACCCGGCACAGGCGATGGTTGACCTCCTCAAGCTCCGCCACATCGCGCCGACCTTCGGGAACAAAGTCCCAATAGCCCCTGACCCAGAGGATACCCTTGTCATCGAGAGCGTTCCCGACCTCTTCCAGGCCGGCCACGTCCACGTTATGGAATACCAGATTTACAGCGGCGTCTTCGTCATAAACACGGGCACCTGGCAGGCGCAGACGGAGTTCCAGAAGATGGTGAACATAGTCCCGACTCCCGCGCGCGTTCCGGTAATAGACGTTGAGACAGCCCGCCTGAGGGCCATTGTGAGGTTTGACGAGTACTGCGAGGGGGTTTGAATGAGCGAGGAACTCTACTCACCTGAGATGAAGGCTTACTTTGAATCACTCCAGAGAGAGATAGACAGGGCCTACGAGATAGCGAGAAAGGCCCGCGCCCAGGGGAAAGACCCCAGCCTTGACGTTGAGGTTCCCCAGGCAACCGACATGGCCGGCCGTGTGGAGAGCCTCGTCGGTCCGCCCGGCGTCGCTGAGAGGATTAGGGAGCTCGTTAAGGAGTACGGCAAGGAGCTCGCCGCCCTCAAGATAGTTGACGAGATTATAGAGGGCAAGTTCGGCGACCTTGGTAGCAAGGAAAAATACGCTGAACAGGCAGTTAGAACTGCGTTGGCGATCCTTACCGAGGGCATTGTTTCTGCCCCCCTTGAGGGTATTGCTGACGTTAAAGTCAAGCGTAACGAGTGGGCCGACAACAGCGAGTACTTGGCGCTTTACTACGCTGGGCCCATCAGGAGTTCTGGTGGAACGGCCCAGGCGCTGAGCGTCCTCGTAGGCGACTACGTGAGGAAAAAGCTCAGCCTCGACCGCTTCAAGCCCAGCGACGAGCACATAGAGAGGATGGTCGAGGAGATAGACCTTTACCACCGAGCTGTTACTCGCCTGCAGTACCACCCGGAGGCAGACGAAGTCAGACTCGCCATGAGGAACATCCCGATTGAGATAACCGGTGAAGAGACCGATAAGGTGGAAGTGAGCCACAGGAACGTCCCCGGGGTTGAGACAAACCACCTCCGCGGCGGCGCTATCCTCGTCCTTGCCGAGGGTGTGCTTCAGAAGGCGAAGAAGCTCGTCAAGTACATAGACAAGATGGGTATTGAGGGATGGGACTGGATAAAGGAGTTCGTCGAGGCCAAGGAAAAGGGTGCGAGCGTTGAGAGTTCCCCTTCGGAAGATTCTAAGGCTGAGGATTCGGGCGCAAAGGAAGAGATCGTTGAGAAGGTTGAGAAGGGCTTCTACTACGAGCTCTACGAGAAGTTCAAGGCCAACATCGCCCCTAACAAGAAGTACACGAAGGAGATAATCGGTGGTAGGCCACTCTTCGCCGAACCCTCAGAGAACGGTGGCTTCCGCCTGCGCTACGGGAGGAGCAGGGTCAGCGGTTTTGCGACGTGGAGCGTCAACCCGGCCACAATGATAATCCTCGACGAGTTCATAGCGATAGGAACGCAGATGAAGACCGAGAGGCCTGGGAAGGGTT
>JAMOTW010000047.1 GCA_027062125.1 Thermococcus sp. | reverse complement strand
ACCGTATCTGGTATGGTGATGGCGTTGATTGAGTCTGAAAGCATGGTTTATGAAGCTTTGGGCCGCTACATAGACTGCCTCCACGACTCGGAGTATCTTGGGACGGCGAGGGGAAAGGCCGTTTTCTACGGGGAGAGGGCTTATCCTCTAACCCCGACGGAGGAACCGCTCCCGTTCATGAACGTGTTCTACTCCGACGGTCTCATGGAGATAATCTGCCTGTGGGGGAAGGACGAGCGGGGGGCGTTTTCCGTGAGGATGGCCCCGGATGGGGTAAACGCCGACAGGCTCACGGGAATCGTCGAGATAACTTTCCATCCCCACGGCGGCGGAACGCTGATGGTAACCCTCCAGGGGAACCGTGAGCTTGCGAAAACTCTGGAGAGTGCGGCGAGGGAATGTAGAAAGGACAAAAATCCAGAGGAAAGAACTGTATCGTCGAGGGTCAGCCGCTGAGACTCATCACTCATCAGGACTCGGCAAAGTCATCATTCCCCTGAGCCTCTCAACCTCTTCTCTTAAAGCGGTTACCGTTTCTTTATCGAAGCTTCCCAACCCCTCGTACTTAACAATGACCTCGTAGACCTCCGGGTACCTGCTTCTAAGTATCCCGACGAGCTGGCTAGCGGGGAGCAGGATCCCCGTGTCGCGGTATATCATGCAAGCTCCAATCGCGTAGAGCGCATCCATGTAAGCATTGTACGCCATGTCAAAGCGCCCCTCCTCAAAATAATAACCCGCACGCCCCAGATAGACGGAAACCTTTTCCATCAGCTCCCTTTCCATTCTCCCACCGGGCAGGATTTATAAGGAGGAAGTTAATAAACCTGTCGAGGGGCCATGAGGTCGGATGTAATCGTCTGGAGCGCAGCGGTGATCATCATAATCTACATCGCGTGGGCAACCGTGAGTCCGCTGATAACCCCGATATTCTTCGGCACGGTCATGGCGTACGCCTTCTACCCAATCCACAGGAGACTGTCCGGGAGAATCGGGAGGAAGTGGTCCGCCGCGGCCCTGGCCCTTGGGACTGTCGGCCTGGGTGGGATCGTAACCTTCGAGCTCCTCATGATGTCAGTCCAGGTAGCGGCCTCTTTCTACAAAAACGTCGTCGACTTCTTCAGGTGGCTCATGGAGCAGCCCCTCCCGCCGGACGTCCTCGACTTCCTCCAGCGCTTCTTCGACCAGCTCGTCCCAAAGCTGTCGGAGTACCTATCCAGAAGTGCGTTCTCGCTCCCGATGTACATACTCCAGCTTCTCGTCTTTCTGCTGACGTTTTACCACGTCCTGGCCTACTCCGAGGAGATATACCACCAGATAGTGCTCTCCCTCCCTGAGAAAAACCGCCACCTCGGCGAAGAGATACTGGAAAGTCTCAACAAGACCCTTGGGGCCCTCGTCAGGGCCTGGCTCGTCCTCAACTTCATCAAGGGGATTCTTATGACCTTCGGCTTCCTGATATTCGGGGTCTCCGATCTTTACACCGCCATCGTGGCCGGATTCCTCACGTTCATCTTCAGCTTCATCCCGCTCTTCGAGGGCTGGATGATATGGGCCATCGCGGCCGCGTACTTCGCCATGAACGGAGCCTACATCCACGCCATCGGCATAGCCCTCTACGGCTTCTTCCTCGTCTCCCCCATGCCGGATTACACGATAAGGCCCATGATGGTCGCCAGGGATGCCGACCTCGACGAGACGCTCGTCTTCATCGGCATGATAGGCGGAACATGGTCCATGGGTGTCAAGGGACTCATAATCGGTCCGATAGTCCTCAACCTGCTGCTCGTCCTGCTTAAGGAGTGGAAGAGAAGGGTGGCTAAAGAATCCGAACTCCAGCGGCTTTCATCTCCTCAAGGGCCCTCTTCTCGTCCTCAGGTTTAATACCCTTCACCGCGTCGCTGAGGAGGTAGGTTTCAAAGCCATGCCTCACAGCGTCCAGGGCGGTGGCCCTAACGCAGTACTCGGTGGCAACGCCGCAGACGTAGACCCTCTTCACCCCGTTCTTCCGGAGGATTTCCGCGAGGTTCGTCCCCTCGAAGCCGGAGTAGGCCTCCCTGTCGGGCTCGGTGGCCTTGGAGACTATCACCGCATCGGCGGGGAGCTCAACGACGAACTCCGCCCCCGGCGTGTTCTGGACGCAGTGCCTCGGCCACGGTCCGCCCTGCTCCTTGAAGCTCATGTGGTTGGGAGGGTGCCAGTCTCTCGTCGCCACTATCAGGGCACCGCGCCTCCTGAACTCCTCAATGTACTCGTTGCACCGGGGAATTATTTTGTCCCCGTCCGGAACCGGGAGCGCTCCCCCCGGCATGAAATCCCTCTGCATGTCAACAACGATCAGCGCCTCCTCGGGCATGGCATCACCCAAAACAGAATTCGGCGGGGAGTTAAAATGGTTTTGTGGGCATCATCAAAAAGCTTAATACCTCCTTAGCAAAGGTTAGACTATGTCGGAAGTAGTTCTCGAAATTCCTCCTGGGCTTAACGAGAAGCTCTTGAAGAAGCGGATAGAGCGCCTTATTGAGCGCGAAAAGCGCATGAAGGAGCTCTTCGGAATATTGAAAACCAAAAAATCCTGGGATGAGCTGGAGGAAAGCGTCTATGACCAGGCGAGTACTTATTGATTCCAATATTTTCATCGAGTACTTCAAAGGGAATAAAACGGCCGCCGCTATTCTCGAGGAACTTCTGACTGGGGAATATGAACTCTTCATAAACGCCATCGTGTATTCAGAAGTCCTGTTCATCTTCCTTACGTCCTCAACAGGGCTCTCAGCTAAGAGTTTAAAGAAAAAGCCCGAACTGGTAAGGAACACACCTGTTGAGAAGGTAACCGAGTTCTTGGGAGAGTTCAAGGTGGCAGAAATAAACGATGTCGTGCTCCAAACCTCTTCCCAATTACTCAGAGAATACGGCCTCCTCCCAAACGACGCTATAATCCTGGCAACAGCAAAAGTTTACGACATGGACTTAGCAACAATGGACAGCGACTTTCAAAAGACTGCAAACGGGGAAAACGTAAAACTCATAACTCAAGCCTCTCCCTAAACCGCGACATGTCAACCCCCCTGTCCATGCCGAAGAGGTAAGCTAGAACCTTCCTGTCCAGGTCGCCGTAGCGGCTTCTCATCGAGTCTATCCCCTCAATGACATCCTCCCGCTCCCAGCCGAGGGACTTCGCTATGTGCCCGACCATCTCCTCGAAGAGATCTTCTACGCTCCTTTCACCTTCGAGTGCCTCCTCGTCCACGACCAGCTTCCCGTTCCGTTCGATGAGGAGACCCCTCTCGATGGCCTCGTTTACGAACTCCTTCGCCTCCCTAACACCCATTATCCTCAAACTGAAGGAGAGTATCCCAACCAGCTCACTCCGCGTGAACTCGACTGAACCCTTGTAATCCACTGCGCGCTTCAGCGGGTGCACACGACCACCTAACTTTTTTAGGGCTCTGGAATAGATAAACTTTTGCCCCCAAGATGTAAGAGAGGGTGGTGATACTCATGGAGCAGAGAACCCACAGGCTAACAAACAAGAGGCTCGTCGGGAGGCCGGTGAGGATAGAGCCCGGCTATGCAGAGGTGGAGCTTCTGGCCACCGAGGATATGGCAGTTGATGAATACGGCCTCGTCCACGGCGGTTTTACCTTCGGTTTAGCGGACTACGCGGCGATGCTCGCGGTGAACGAACCCACGGTAGTCCTTGGAAAGGCGGAGGTGAAGTTCCTAAAGCCGGTTAAGGTCGGCGAAAAGCTGACCGCCAAGGCAGAGGTAATCGGAGGGTCTGGAGGGGGTGTGGGGGACGGAACGTCCCCCCGGAGGAAGAAGTTGGTGAAGGCCGAGGTCTTCAACGAGAAGAACGAGAAAGTCTTCGAGGGGAGCTTCCACTGCTACGTTCTGGAGAGGCACGTGCTCGAGTGAGCCAAAATTTTTTAAGCCTCAATATCGTTTCTCGATATCGGTGTTCGATATGAAGTACCGCGACTTCCTTACCCTCCACATCCTGCACCACGCAGGGGAAGGGCCTGTCACGGGCGCCTTCCTGATGGAAGAACTCGGGAGGCACGGCTACAGCCTGAGCCCAGGAACCGTCTACCCCCTCCTCCACGCCCTCGAGGGGGAAGGCCTGCTGGAGAGCCACTGGGAGGTCAGGAACGGCAGGCGCGTTAGGGTTTATAGGATAACGGGGAAAGGCGCCGAAGCCCTCAGGGAGGGAAAGAGAAGGCTCCGCGAGCTGTGCGATGAGCTTCTGGGGGAATGAGGAATGGAGAAGAAAGATAGAATCGAAACCGAGAGAAAGATCGCCGGAATCAGCTGGAACGTCTTCCTGCTCGGGATAGTCAGCTTCCTGAACGACATGAGCAGCGAGATGATAGCGCCGATAATGCCGAGCTACCTCATGGAGGTTCTCGACGCGGGGAAGCTGCTCAGCGGTTCAGTTATGGGCGCGATAGAGAGCATGAGCTCCCTCTTCAAGGTGGCCTTCGGCTACGTGAGCGACCGCTTTAGAAAGAGGAAGGTATTCGTCTTCGCAGGTTACGCCCTCTCAACCCTCGCCAAGGGTGCCCTCGCCTTCACCCGCTACTGGTGGGACTTTCTAACACTGCGTGCCCTGGACAGGATAGGCAAGGGCATCAGAACCGCCCCAAGGGATGCCCTCATAGCCGAATCGAGCGAGAAGGGGAAGACCGGAAAGTCCTTCGGATTCCACAGGATGATGGACACCCTCGGGGCCGTAGCTGGTCCGCTCGTTGCGATAGCCCTCATCGAACTCCTCAAGGGGCTCCCGAAGGAGACGATGTACCGCTACATCTTCCTGCTCTCCGCGGTTCCCGGTCTTCTGTCGCTCTTCGTGATAGTCCTCTTCGTTAAGGACCGGGGTGGCGAGGTCAGGAAGAAGATCAAGGGCATCTCAACGCTGAAGGACAGGAACCTGCAGCTTTTCCTAGCCGTCGTTGCCATCGGGGCGCTGGGAAGGTACAGCTACGCCTTCACGATGTGGAAGGCGCAGGAGCTGGGCTACACGGTGGTCCAGAGCATAGCCTTCTACGCGCTCTTCAACCTGATCTACGCCCTCTCCGCCTACCCGATAGGGGCTTACTCCGACAGCTTCGGCAAGAAGCGGATGATAACCCTGGGCTACGGAGTTGCGGCTCTGGCGGCTTTAGCTTTCGCCTACGCAAGGGACTTCTACACCCTCATTTTCGCCTTCGTCCTCTACGGCCTCTACATAGCCATTGAGGACACGATTCCGAGGGCCTACATGGCCGACCTCGCCAGGGAGTACGAGAAGGGCACGATAATCGGCGCATACCACACCGTCTTCGGCGTCTTTGTATTTCCGGCCTCGGTGATAGCCGGCTGGCTCTGGCAGAGCCATTCTCTGACGTACAGCTTCATCTTCGCGGCAGCCATGAACCTCGTTGCCATGCTCCTAATGACCTTCGTGAGGGAGCAGTGACCCTCTTCTTCGCTTTTCTTTCCAAACCCAGAGGAGTCAGAGGGAGTCAACAAAAGGGATAAAATCAAGCGCCGAGCTTCTCAAGCTCCTCGTCGCCTATAATGAGGGGCCTTTCAGCCTCGATAACGTAACTGAACTCCCATTTAACCTCTCCACGGTTCATGGCCTCGGCGTAGCGTTTGGCCTTCTCCTCGGCCTCCTCAACGCTCGAGGCTTCAACGAGCCTCCTGACGTACCACTTCCTGTCACCAAAGCGAAGCTTGAACTCCGCCATGTACATGGGCATCACCGTAGAGAATTGGGAAGGAGGTATAAAAATCTAAGGCTCCATCGCCCGGTAAACACCGCCCTCATTGACGGCCTCAAATATCTTCCCGCCTTCCTTCGTTTTCAGCTCGACGATCACGGCCGAGGGCTCGCGCTCGACCTCAACCTCGACCTTCCGGGTGCTGAGAACCTGGATAAAAGCATCTCCAAGGCGCTCAAACTCAAAAACCAGGGCATCGTCCTCCCAGCGGTGGCCGCGGTAGGAAACGCCGCCCATTCTGAAGGTAACTTCAAGAACGATTTTCAAAGCTTTCACCGGATTAAATAGAAAGGGTAGGTTAAAAACCTATCCCATGCCCTTCAGAATCTCGACCGCTCTCTTCTCAAGGAGGTACGCATTTCTAACCTCCCACACCCTGGGAACGCGCCTTGGATCTCCAAACCACAATGCGCCTTTCAGTTCCTCCACACTTTCAACGTTCCAGGCATGAAGCATCAGCTCCGTCGCGTTCTTATGCAATTCCATGGCCAAAGTCAGGTTTTCAGAGTCACTTTCGTTGAGGAGGGATTCAAAGGCCTCATTGTACTTCAGGAACCGGGCTGTCCACGTGTAGGACATGGTCATTATCCTCGCAACGCCGATGTTTTCCATGTTGCCCTCATCAATCTTCTCCTGAACAGGAGGAACGAGGGAAGAGACATCCACGTCGAGTGAGTTCACAGCCACGAGTGAGTTCCCATCGTAGAGGAGGAGCTTCACTGTTCCAAGCGGTTTAAGCCCCGACAGGTCTCCGTCAAGGGTCAGTTCCACGGTTGTAACCCCATACTCGTTCGTCAAAGTCTCCACCGGCACGTACTCGATTCTCGTCACGTTTCCCGAACTGAAAACCGCCACGAGAAGACCTGAAATCGGCTCGTAGGTTCTGTAAGGAACCACGACATCCATCTTCCCGCAGGTGGAGTCAACGACCGCGTAGGACTCGTAGATTCTGGCAACCGGCAGGAAATCGAAGGTGAACTCCTTCCCTACCGAACGGCTATCAACGGTTGTTCCGTTGGTTTCGAGGGTCACCGAGAGGACTTCGGCCCCTACCGCCCCAAGGGCCGTGAACGGAGTCCTGTCCAACGGTACGGCAAGGGAATCCCCATCAAAGCCGGTCGCATGTGCTTTGGCCCTGTACTCCCTTCCGCCAAGGGAATAGAGAACGGTGACCGAGACGTTGGTTTTTCTGACCGGGGTAAATCCAACCTTAACCGCGGGAGAGTTGTCAAGGGAGTATGGACCTACTGAGGTTATTACCGGCCATTCGGACTCAAAATCCGCTGGATCAACGTTTATTCCCGTCTCAAAGGTTCCAACAAAAGTCCCGTCCTCAAAGATGTAGCCCAAAACCTCAAAACTTCCGGAGAGCTTTCTGATGTAGTACCCGTTGATGATGAACCAGTTCTTTCTGTTGAGCGATACGTTGTTGAGGTAAATCATCCACCCTGACTTAACGAGAAGCGGCTCAAGCGTGAAGTTCTCCCCCATCACGTTTCCGCCCAGGGTAACGTTGAAGCCGTCGTAGAGACCGTTTCCATCACTGTCAAACGGCCTGTACTCGACGGAGACCTCAGGCTTGAAATGATAGAAATCGTTCGCGGAGTATGCGGAGGTTCTGCCCGCACTGAAGTTCCAGAGCATTCCTGTTCCCTGCCCCTCAATCACAAAGCCTACATCGTATGGACCGTCCTCAACCACGTACTGTCCCGGTATTTCAACTGAAACTGAGGATGTGCCTCCGAAGTTTGAATCCTCAGCCGCTATAACCTCGTCATCCTTCGAGATACTAGCGATGAGCGTGTAGTTTCCTTCGGGAGCGGTAACGTCGAAGTTAAGGAGAAGACCGTCGTACAGACCGTCCCCATTTCTATCAATGGGTTCGTCACCCCTGTAAATCACGGAGACTGGGAGGTTGTAATCGCGGGTCGGAGGATCAACAACGGCTATTTCCAGTGAAGGCGATATTTCACTGGCCAGCTCAAGCTGGGTCGAGATTTCAACGCCATATATCCTGGGTCTCAGTGCACTTGGTAGTTCGAACTCTTTTTCAAAGCTGATATCCGGTAATGCCAGAGGATAGCTCTCAGAGTAAGAGTACTCGTTGTTCACGCTCCCCTTTTGATAGAGGTTCGTGGAGGTGCTCATTTCCAGCTCGTTATCGAGGGCACTAAACTCGGCTCCGGATGAGAACTCCATGTTCTTCCTTGCCCAATCACTTGAGTCTATCGCCTTAAGCAACCACGAGAAGAGCTTCTTCTTAAAGACAGGACTCACGGTGTAGAGATAGTAGAGCCACGAGACCTTCTCGTACGTCAAGACGCTGTCGAGGGAGTTAAATCTCACAAGAGGGACACTCGAACCCCTGCTTATCTTGGCCTCAGCGCTCAGCTCGTTCTCCGTGTCCTCACCAGCGCTGCCCTCAAGGGACATACTCACGCCCTGCTGGAGTTCCAGCGAGGAAAAATCCCGCCTGAGAACGTCAAGAAGGGGCATCTCCAGCTCCAGGGACAGACCCATCGCCAGGGACGCCTTGAGGAACTTGAAACCGATACTGGCCTGAACGCTTCCCTCAAGTCCCGCACTCATGGAGTACATAGACTGAAAATCGAAGGGTTCTATGTAGAAAGTCTTGTCAAAACTGCTCTCCGTCCAGTTCGGATAGTTCAGTATAACCGGACCGAATTGGGAGACGTGGGTTCTTCCGTTAGTACTCTCAATTTCTCTGGTGGAGACAAGAACCGGAATACTCGTGCGGCTTCTACCCTCAAGCCATGACTCTGATGGAGTTACCACAAAGCCCTCCAGGAGGACGTGGGCAATTGGAATCTGGGTCATGAAATCAACTCCCGGGGGCAACGTCACAGAGTCCAGCCCAACATCACTCTCGACGCTGATGGCCTCAACGGTGTACTCCGATGTCTCAGTAAACACGTTGTAGACCCGGGAGCCCTCCTCCTTACCGACCTTCACAAGTATCGGGTCACCGAGTTTAGACCAGATTTTCCTCTCCTCCCCCTGCTTCAGTCTGGGAAGATATGTCCAGATGAGCCAGTTCATATCGTCAGCGTTCAGCGAAACGGACGGCGAGCTAACCCCAGAGCCCAGCTGGGTTATAGATGCTCTTGGGAGCAAATCAGGGAATTTAACCGGCAACGGCGGATTAAGACCTTCAAACCGGTCGTAGAGGGAAATTTCCTCCAGACTACCCACGGCGGCGCCGCTTGAAGAGCGGACGTAGTCTCCTATCCACTCGCCCAGTTCTTTCAGAATGCGGTAGGCCCTCTCGTCCTCCTCGCTCGCGTTCACAACTTTAACCCGGACGCTCCGGATACCTATGGTGTCCCACGCCAAGCCGTTCACGCGCCTCACGATGAGGGTTACATTGTAAACTCCGCTTTCGTTGTACATGTGGGAGATCATGGAGTAAGGTTGCGGTGTACTCACGGTTTTAACGTCCCCGTCGCCAAAGCTCCAGGTGTAGTTGAGAACCGTCCCGTTGATGAGATAGGACCTCCCGACGACAGCGGTGAGTTCAACCCGAAGGGAGTTGTTGCTGTCTGTCCTCAGGCCTATGACGAGGGGCTCCTCGTAGGGTGCTTTGTACATGTGGGTGTCCCAAGCCACCTCTTCCGAATCCTCCACCGAAACCCTTACCTCCCTGAGGCTTCCGTCCATGACCGGGTTCGAGGAGACGTAGTGAATCCGATAGGTCATCATGAGGGTGTTCACCAGGTAGTCGAGAACCCCCCCAAAATCGCTCGAGTGAATGTCTATCCACAGCCCACCAACGCGCTCCGTGAGATTCATAACGCTCTCGGGGGTGTACCTGTCCTCCCATGGGTCGGAGATTCCAACGAACAGGGCGCTGTTCTCTATCAAATCCTCAGCCACCTGAGTGACGTTTATCCACCCGGTGTCGTCGTCCTCATCGGTTATATCCACTATCATCTTGCTCGCCAGCGGTCTGAAGCTCATGTTAAGCACCCATTCCAGGGCATAGAAGTTGTTCTCGGTTCCTCCAGAAACGTGGATTTCACCAAGCGCGTCCTTAACGAGGGAAACGTTCGACGTGAAGTTGAGGTAGAGCCTTGGATCGGTTTCGAAGCCAACGATGGCGAACCTGACATCATAACCGGCCTCCGAAAGGTTCGAGGCGATCGAGTATATCCTGTCCCTGAGGGTACCTATCTCATCGTCCATGCTACCGCTGGTGTCAATGAGGAAAACAACATCAAGGGCTCTGGTTGAGGTTCCACTTTTCCCAATCGAGACTATCCGCTGGGGAACGTTGTTCTCATAGATTTCAAAATCATCTGCGGTTAGGTTGCCAGCCATTCCCTTCTCGGTATCAACGGTAACGTACACCACCACGTCAGGAAAGGCTGTTGAATCCACTCCCAGCACGTTAACGAAACCCGCGTTGGAAGGTTCCTCAGGAACATCAGGGATAGTCTCCGCCGAAACAAGAACAGGCGGAGTGAAAAGGCTTGAAACCAGGAACAGAATCAAGAACAGTGAGATGGTTTTACGCATGTCAAACTCCTCCGATTGCGTGGTAGCGTGGATT
>JAMOTW010000046.1 GCA_027062125.1 Thermococcus sp. | reverse complement strand
AGAAGACCACTATACAAAGCTTCTTTGCTATTCCTGGAACAGCTACTACTGTTCAACGTATTTCAATGCAATTAATTTAATCCTAATTCCCCACCATGGTTCAAGAGAGAATTGGAACTCCGAGGTTCTAGATGTGTTCCCTAATGCTAACATTTGGGTAGCTTCTGCAGGGTTAACCAATACTTATGGACATCCAAGCATGGATGTGCTAAATGAAATCCGCGAGAATGATAGAATCCCAATATGGGTAAATGAGCTAAATCCATTGTTTGTAAACCTCCTAGTTAGTGTACCATCAAGACCACCGAGCTTCTCAAGATTGAATCCTCAAGAGTGTGGACAATGTTGGAATTGTCCTTGATATGCTCTTAGTCTTTTAATTATTGCACTTCCCCGCTCAATATGATAATGCTTCACAAGGGCACTTGTTTCGAAGAAAGCTATCTCCATTCCTCATCCCTCTCCCTTATGATATCCTCGCTCAGCTCACCTTCAACGGATTTCAGAAGCTCCCTGACCTCTTCAATTGAGGGGGCCTTCTTTAGGAACTTCTTCAGGTGAGGATACGTTATCATTAGCTGAACGCGCCTTGCCGAAAGACTCATGCGACCACCGTATCAGCCTTGGAAAATGAAATACTAAAATGTTTTCCCAAGCAACTCCTTAATCCTCCCCAAAACCGATCTCTCCTCCTCAACCTCCTCGACGAAAACCCCCTCTATCTCGCCGATGCGTTCCTCAAAGGCCGGCAGGAGAAGACCAACGAGTTCGAGGGGTTCGAGGCAGGGGCAGTCAACGGAGTAGTCGAGCGGTTCTTCGTCCGGAAACTCCGCTCTGAGCGTTACGCTTCCCCTCTCCTTCTGGACTTCAAAACGGGCGATGCCTTTCTTTCCAACAACCTTTCCCCTCACGAGCATCGAATATAGGCTAAAACGGCAGGGATTAAAGAGTTTCTCTACCGAAAGGTTTCGAACTTGAAGTTAATCCGGCCGAGAACGTTAAAAGCCCACCCACCCAATCTTCTCCGGTGGTGGAGATGTTCTGGCTGAAGACGAAACTCATTGAGGGTGAGGGCCCCCTAGAAAAGCTCTCGAATGAAGCCAGGGGCTACGAGCGTGTTCTTATCTTGGCTTCCCGCTCAATGAAGAGGCACGGCTTCCTGAGCGAGGCCGAGGACTACGTGAAGGAGGCCGGTGCGGAGGTCTTCTCGATAGCGGGTCTTCCGGCGGAGCCAAGCGTCGAGGTCATAGAGGAGTTCCTGCCCAAGGTGAGGGAGTTCGAGCCCGACCTTCTTGTGGCCATGGGAGGGGGCAGTGTCATCGATACGACCAAGGCGTTGAAGGTCTTCTACGATGTCCCCGAGCTGAACTTCGAGGAGATAGCATTCATAGACAGGTTTTCGAAGCCGAAGCCGGTTCCCAAGCTGAGAACGAAGCTCATCGCGATACCCTCGACGAGCGGTGCTGGAAGCGAGGTCTCAGCGGCGAGCGTGCTGAAGAAGGGCGGCGTCAAATACAACATAGTCAGTTCAGAGATAGCGCCCGACGTGGCCATCCTCGACCCCCGGCTGCCGAGGACAATGCCCGCTGAGGTGGCGCGGAACTCTGGCCTTGACGTCCTCGTTCACGGGATAGAGGCCTACACGACCAACGTCGCCAACCCCTTCAGCGACGCCATGGCGATTAAGGCCATAAAAACCGTTTACCGGTGGCTTCCGCTGTCGGTTAGAGGCGATGAGGATGCCAGGGAAAGGGTTCACTACGCGGCAACGATGGCGGGGATAGCCTTCCTCAACGCGCGTCTCGGCCTATGCCACGCGATGAGTCACAAGGCGGCGTGGATTGGCCCGCATGGGCTCCTCAACGCGATATTCCTGCCCTACGTGATGGGGTTCAACGCAAACAAAAGCGACTACGCGAGGAGGCGCTACGCTGAGATAGCGAGGGAGCTTGGCTTCCAGACGGCGAAGGACCTCATCGAGGTCGTGAGGGAGCTCAACGAGATGCTCGGCGTTCCAAAACTGGGCGAGCTGGTTGACGAGGAGACCTTCATGGCGAGGCTCGGCGAGATGGCCGAAAAAGCCTACCGCGACGGATTAGTGTTCTTCAACCCCGTCGAGCCGAAGCCCGAGGAAATAAGGGAACTGTATCTACGGGCGTACAGGGGAGAATAAAAGGGAATAAAAGAGAAATCATCCGACGGTTATTTCCTTTTCTCCCTCGTTCTCGACCTCGTGTATCCTTCCGCCCTTCATGACCTCTCTTGTGGCAAGCACGAGGAGCGCCAGGAGCAGATAGACTCCGGCCGCTCCACCGAAGAGCACCTCATAGGCCTTCTCCGTCGGGAGCTTAATCTGCACGAAAGCCGGTGCTCCGGGCGGGTGGAAGAGGACGTAGTAGGTGCTCATTATGGTTCCCGCTATGGCCGGCCCCCACGTCGAGCCGAAGTTCCTGAACAGGCTGTTGGCGCCGGTCGCGACGCCCATGATCCTCGGCGGGACGCTGAAGACGAGGATGTTTATCAGGGAGATGTTCATGAGGGTTATTCCCGTTCCGACTATCACTATCATCGCGACGTACTGCGGCAGCGAGAGGCTGGTGGCGTATTTTGACATGAAGGCGAGGCCTGCGCTGGCCACCAGAGCGCCCGTGAGGGCTATGGGCTTTGCACCGACCTTTGGCATTATCTTTCCCGCGAGCGGAGCTATTATGAGCATCACGAGCGCCTGCGGAGTCATGAGAAGACCGCTCTGGAGTATCGTCTTGCCGAAGCCGTAGGGTTCCGGCATCTGGAATATGTAGGTGTTCGCCTGGCTCATCATCGAGATCCCGAAGGCCGCGAACATTATTCCAACGTTCACTATGGCAGGGTTGCGCGAGGTTATGATGTCGAGGGGAAGGAGCGGGTTCTCCACTTTTCTCTCCCAGAGGGCGAGGAGTATGAAGCCAACTATCGAGACCGCGAAGAGGACGAGTGTTTGGGTTGCCGTCCAGCCGACGTTCGGGGCGCGCGTTACACCGACCAGCATCGGCACGACGGCCCAGACGAGGAGCAGAGCGCCCTGCCAGTCGAGCTTTCCGGGGTTGATGTAGCGGCTCTCGCGGAGAACCTTCCAGGCGAGGATGAACATCAGGATTGCAAAAGGTGCCGCGGAGTGGTAGGTCCACCTCCACCCCCAGTTCTCGGTGACCCAGGCGCCGAGGGGAAGCGCGATAACCATACCGACTCCAAACATTGCGCTTATCATTCCCTGAACCTGCGGCACCATGCTCGGCGGGAACTCCTCACGGACGAGGGCGAAGGCGAGCGGGAATATGGCCATTCCAAAGCCCTGGATTGCCCTCGTGACGAGAAGCCACTCAAAGCTGGGGGCGAAGCCGTTCAGGATGACGCCGAGCGTGTAGAAGCCCAGGGCAACTAAAAACATCTTCTTCTTGCCGTACATGTCGCCGAGCTTTCCGAAGAGGGCCACGCTGACCGTACCGACGAGCAGGTATATCGTGAGAACCCAGCTGACGTCGTTGGGGTTTATCGCGAACTCCTTCTGTATGGTGGGTAGAGCGGGTGTAAGCATCGCTTCCGTGTACATGACGAGCAGTGGGAGGATAATCACAACGAGCATGGCCTTTTTGGCATAGTTAAGGTCGTAGGTTTCGTTATTTCCCGTCACGTTCATATCTCTTCACCGACATGTCGAACGATATATCGATTTATAAAGTTAGCGGTGGTTGGGCTTATAAACTCCGCAGATGATATACAGATGGGTGTGGGCATGTCCGAGGTAATCTCAGGGGTATATAGAAAGGGGGAGCTTATCATAATCGATGGAAAGGAACTCCACGAGGGGGATATCATCACGGTCAAGATACTCACTAGAAAGGAGCTGGTTGAAAGGCTGGCTGGAATCCTCGGCGAGGGAAGAGCGAGCGAGGTGGAAGAGTACCTGGGGGAGTTCCACGATGAGGGTTCTCCTTGATACCAACGTCCTGTACAACTACTTCTACAAAACCGAGCTAACACCTAAGGCGAAGGAGGTTCTGTCGAAGGATTACGAGTTCTACATCAGCGGCACAGTCCTGAACGAGCTGAGCTATGCGATAATACGAAAAACGGCCGAGGTAACTTTCGGGGCACGTTCGTACTACCGGGTCAAAGAGATTCTAAAAGAAAGGGGATACAAGCCTTTTGAGGAACCCCTGAGTAGAATGGAGTTCGTTCTGCAGGCTTTGGGAATCGAAAGGATTCCAGACTCGAGCGATTGGGAAGCCATAAGGAGATTCATGCGGAAGTACTCCCTCCTTCCAAACGACGCCACGATACTCGTCACCGCGGTGGAGAGAGGGATTGATGCCATCGCGACCTTTGACAGGGACTACAGTAAAGTTCAAGAGGTGAAGGTTCTCCCTTAAACCATGCACACCCTCCTCAAGAAGGTCATCAAAGAGCGCTTCGGAAGGCTCAACGAGGTTCAGATGGGAGCATTCCGCGAGGTTAGTTCGGGGAGGAGCGTCCTGATCATCGCCCCCACCGGCTCGGGGAAAACCGAAGCGGCCGTTCTGCCCGTCTTCAACGAAATCCTTGAGGAAGGGCCCAAACCAATCTCAGCGCTCTATATAGCCCCGCTCAAGGCCCTCAACAGGAACCTGCTTGAGAGACTCGAATGGTGGGGTCAGAAGCTCGGAATAACCGTTGAGGTCAGGCACGGCGACACCTCGACATACAGGAAGGCGAAGCAGACGAAGAATCCTCCTCAGATGCTCATCATAACCCCCGAAACCCTCGGCGTAATTCTGACGGTCAAGTCTCTTAGAAAGCACCTTGAAAACGTGAGGTTCGTCATCGTCGATGAGATAGCCGAGCTGGTGGACAACAAGCGCGGTGCGCAGCTCCTCCTCGGCCTTGAGCGCCTGGCCGAGATTGCGGACTTCAGAAGGATAGGTATGACTGCAACGGTGGGCAACGAGGACGAGGTGAGGGAGTGGCTGAAGGCGGACGTCATAGTCAAGCCGAGCTGGAAGAAGAGCTACCGCTTCCACGTGCTCTATCCGAAGCCAGACGAGAGGGACATGGAGCTGGCCAGAGAACTGAGCCTCTCGCCGGAGATAGCGGCGAGGCTGAGGCTCCTCTGGGAGATAGTTGAGGAGCACGGAAAGGCCCTCATATTCACCAACACGCGCCAGTTCGCGGAGATTCTGGCGCACCGCCTCAAAGCCTGGGGGAAGCCGGTCGAGGTTCACCACGGCTCGCTCTCAAAGGAGGCGCGTGTTAAGGCGGAAAGAGCGCTGAAGGAGGGCAAAATCAAGGCACTAATCTGTACCTCCTCGATGGAGCTGGGCATAGACATAGGCGACGTTGATGTTGTGATCCAGTACATGAGTCCGAGGCAGGTGAACCGCTTAGTTCAGCGCGTTGGAAGGGCGAGGCACAGGATAGGCGAGGTCAGCGAGGGCTACGTCATAACCTCCAACGTCGAGGACTACCTTCAGAGCCTCGTCATAGCGAGGCACGCCCTCGAAGGCCGCTTTGAGGCGGTCGAGCCGATGGGAGGGCTGGACGTTTTAGCCCATTTCGTCGTCGGCCTCCTCATTGAGTACAAAAGACTGCCCCGCGAGAGGCCCTACGAGATAGCGAAAAGGGCCTACGTTTACAGGGATTTGAGCTGGAGCGATTACCTCGACGTTCTCCGCGTTTTGGAGGATGCCAGGCTGATAGGCTACGACGAGGAGAGCGGCATTCTCTACCTGAGGCGCGGGGCATTCCAGTACTACTACGAGAACCTCTCGACGATTCCGGACGAGGTTTCGTGGAGGGTATTCGACGCGGGGAGCGGCCACGTTATAGGCAGGCTCGACGAGAGCTTCGTCATGGATCTGGAGGAAGGCATGGACTTCGTAATGAACGGACGGAGCTGGATTGTGCTCAAAATAGATGACGAGGCGAGGCTTTTGAAGGTCAGGGAGAGCAAGAGCCTTGAGAGCGCGATACCGAGCTGGGAGGGCGAGATGATTCCCGTTCCGTTCAGCGTTGCCCTCGACGTCGGCAGGCTGAAGAGGGAGCTAAGCTTCGACTTCGAGAAGGCGAAGGGGCTTTTGGAGGGGGTCGAGTTCAGCGAGGAGGAACTGGGGAGGGCCTTCAATGAAATCAAAGACGAGCCCTTCTCAACCGACCGCGATATCGTCGTCGAGAGCACCCCCAAGGCACTCGTCATACACGCCGATTTCGGGAACATGGCCAACGAGGCCCTCGGACGGCTGGTTCACTCGTTCTTGATTCTGCGCTACGGGAGGGTTTTCTCCGTCCGCTCACAGGCCCACGCGATAGTATTCAAGACGCCGTTCCAGCTGAACCCGGAGGAGGTGAAGGGCTACCTCTACCAGGAGCCGGAGAGCCTGGAGTTCATAGTTTCCCGTGCCATGAGGGATTCACACGCCTACCGCTGGAGAATGCTCAATGTGGCGAAGCGGTTCGGAGCATTGAGGAGAGACGCCAGGATAAGGAGAATCGAGAGGCTCTTCGAGGGCACCGTGGTGGAGAGGGAAACCCTGAGCGAGCTGTACCACGACAAGGTGGACGTTAGGAAGGGGGAGCTGGTCCTTGAGATGCTTAAGAGGGGCACGATGAGGGTGAAGACCGAGCTTAGGAGGGAGCCGTCAACGCTGGCCAGGCTCAACATGACCGTTGGCGGTGAGTTCCTGCTCTCCGGCGTCCTGGAGAGGGACGAGATACTGGAGCTGTTCAGGAAGAGACTGCTCGACCACGAAGTCGTTTTGGTCTGCACCAACTGCGGCTGGCACTCGAAGACGAAGGTTGTGAGGCTCCAGAATATAAAGCTGAGGCAGTGCCCGCGCTGCGGCTCGAAGATGCTTGCCGTTGCCCACCCGATTGACGCGGAAGAGTTTCTCCCCGTTCTGGAGAAGGTTCGCCACGGGAAGCCGCTGGAGCGGAAGGAGGAGAGAACCTACAGGAAGCTGCTGAAAGCTGCAGACCTCGTGGATTCCTACGGCTTCGAGGCGGTCCTGGCTCTGGCCAGCTACGGCACCGGTCCTGACACGGCGGCGAGGATTCTGGCCCAGTACAAAGGGGACGCCCTGCTCGTCGCCCTCATGGAGAGGGAGCGGCAGTTCATAAGAACGAGGCGCTTCTGGGTGGATAGGAAGGAGAAGGAAGATACAGAAAACGGGAATGCATCTTGATTTTGCGTTCTTGTAGAGACAACAATGCTTAAATATGTCGGTACCCCCCATACAGTATGGTGGGTGCCTATGCTGTTTGGCAGAATCAAGAAATCGCGGCATGAGATATTTGACAGGGAGTACGAATTCAACCAGCTAACAAGGGCTGCTGAGGATGGAGTTCCCCTAATTGTTCTCACGGGAATCAGACGTGTGGGCAAAACAACGCTGGTAAAGGTTTTCCTCAATGAAGTTGATTTCCCAGGGGCCTATGTTGATGTGAGAAAGCTCTGGAGTGCCCACAGGAACATATCCCCCGAGGTACTCAAAAAGGAGATAGCGAGGGAACTGCTCTCGCGGAAAAGCTATGCACCTGTAATGAAACTCCTGAAGTCCCTTAAGGGCATCAGAATAGCAGGGATGGGGGTGGAGTTCAGGGAGAAAGAATACAGTCTGATAGACCTCCTCGACGACATAGAACGCTCCGGAGAAAGAACCATCATTGCCTTCGATGAGGCCCAGTATCTGAGGTACTCAAACCACGACTACACGGCACTTTTTGCATCGCTGAATGACAACTACGAAAACATAACCCTTATTCTCACGGGCTCCGAAGTGCAGATACTTGAGGAATTCCTTGGATTTAACGATAGATACTCCCCTCTATACAAAAGAGAGCACGAGGTAATACACCTTGAACGCTTCAGTCGCGGTGAGAGCCTCCTCTACCTGAGACGGGGTTTTGAAGAGGTTGGAATGAAGGTTCCGGACCGGGAGCTGGAAAGTGCCGTAGAGACGCTCGACGGAATAGTCGGGTGGCTGCGGGAGTACGGATGGATGAGATACAGGGGAAAAAGCCATCAAGAAGCGATAGACGAGGTGTTTCAGAGGGCAAAGAGGGATATAATAGACGAACTCTCCGGATACTCAAAAAGGTACCTCCTGATAATGTCCGCGGTCTCGGAAGGATACCGCTCGTGGAGGGCAATAAAAACCTACCTGGAAATGATAGAGGGCAAGGAGATAAACAAGGGCACCCTCTACACCGAGGTGAGGAACCTGATCCGCTATGGATATCTTGAAAAGAGGGGGAACGAGTATCACATAACAGATCCAGTAATTGAAAGGGCCCTAAGGTACGGCTAATCCTCCTGGAGCTTTCTTATCCCCTCCACGTCCCCCTTCTGGACGAGCCTCAGCAGTTTGACCGCGTGGAAGAGGGCCCCGGCATTTTTTTCCTCGATGAGACGGTCTACGAGCTTTAAAAGCTCTTTTTCGGCCTTTCTCATCGCCTTCTCCGAGAAGTCCGAGAACTCAAGGGCCTTCGCTATCGAGAGAACCTCGGGCGGGATTTCTTTATCAATAGCCGTCTTTTTCAGGGAGTTTAGTTTGATCTTCTTCCCGCTGATCTCTGCGAAAACCTGCTTGAGCTCCTCAAGTTCTGGAGTGAGATCTATACCCAGTTCCTTCAGCTTTGAGACGGGATCTTCTACATGTCCCGCCATGGTTCTTGCAGCGGTTTCGATCGTCTGGGATCCTTATCCATGATTACGATCTTATCAGCGATTTTTGATGCCACTCTGAATGCTTTCTCCATATCTTTATAGAACTTTTTAGTGTTTGATATCGGAATGCCCCTTTCTGTCAGTTCTTCATAAATAGCATCTATCAGTGGTATCGGATCTTTCTTCAACTCGAGGTAGATTCCTTCTTTGTATATTCTGTCCAGCGCGTCTCCAATTGCGTGTCCAACCTCACGCGTGTATGTTTTTGTGTGCTCCGCCGCGGCTACCGCCAGAATTGGGTGGATTTGCGCGAGATGTGCTCTGTATGGTTCTTTCGATCTTTTACGCCATTTTTTCTCATTGTGTGATGATATGTATATATGCTTGTCTGGTATTGTGTAATCGGCATCTAGCACCTCAAACAGCTTTTTTTCTGGAATTCCCAGTGCTTTTTGTAGAATTCTTGCATGCCCTCCGTTGTAAACTACAAATAGCCCAATGTTTTCGAGCTTTTCTATAGGTATCCCGTACTTTTTGCTTAATTCTTCGAGTTTCTTTTCGTACTCTTCTCGTTCGTTTCTCTCGTCTGCTTTTTTCTTCTTCCCGCCAAAGATGAACATCCCTGCCAACGGCAAAAGCGACAAGGACATCACCCATCAAACTTCGCCTTCATGGGAGATAAGCCTTTCCCCTTTGAGGAAGTCCCGCAGATCCCAGACGAGGTAGCCCCGTTTCCTTAGCCCCTCCTTTCCCTCAACGCTCCTCGCGATGAGGCCGAACCTGAAAGCACCGCCAAAGCGGACGAACCTTGCTTTGCCCTCCAGCTCCCTTAAAACCCTCCTCGCGTCCCCTTCGCTCAAGTCCTTCCACTTGACCTCAATCAAGTTGGCCGCATCTCTGCTCAATGCCACGATGTTGATTTCTTCACCCTTGAACCACCACCTGCCGAGGGTTTCGAACTCAATCGGCCTCTTGAGGAGAAGGAACTCCCTCGCGAGGTCTTCAAAGCGGACAGAGAAAACCCTGTAGAGATCGTTGAGCTTGGCGGTCCCCGAGGCTATCTCAGCCATCTGGGGGTAAGTTAGAACGAACCAGCTCAGCAGAACCGGGTCGCTTATCCTGTAAAGGCTCACCTTCCTGCTCCCGAGGATGGGAGTTTCTTTCTCAACGAAGCCAAGCCTCATGAGGGTCTCAAGGTAGGGATAAACACTCCTCGCCGGAAGGCCGAGGTAATTCGCAATCCTCTCAAGCCTCCTGTTCCCTTCTGCAATCGCCCTGAGGATTGAGAAGTAGGTTTTAAGCTCCCTCAGTTCCTCGCCGAGGATTACGTAGGGCTCATCATAGAAGAGGCCGTAGTCGCTCAGGAACTCCTCCTTCACGAACTCCTCAACCGAAAAGTAGCGGGAAGCGAGCCTTAGGTAGGGCGGAACGCCCCCGACGAGCATGTAGGCTCTTATCCCGTATTCCCAGTCCCCGAAAAACTTCAGGGCGTTGCGGTAGTCCATGGGCTTCAGGTGAAGGCTCCTCGTCCTTCTGCCATAGAGCGGGGAAGCGTGGCTCAGAACGTCGTCCCACATCATGCCGAGCAGAGAACCGGAGATGACGAGCATGACGTTTTTCTCGCTCAAAATTCCGTCCCAGACCCTCTGGAGGTCGCTCA
>JAMOTW010000045.1 GCA_027062125.1 Thermococcus sp. | reverse complement strand
CTTTTCGCAGGCAAAGTTTCATCGAAGCTTGTGATCCCCCTGTAGTTGCCCTTTGGAGAAGATTTTTCACTTAAATCGTGTGGTTCTAACCGGGATTCACTCAGGGGCCCCTCAAAAGGGTTCAAGCTTTTTAGCGCTCCAAAGGAGCGCGGGGAAAGTAAACTCATTCAAACAAGGTAACTTGAACAAGGAATTGCCTCATTAAACCCCCACTCAAAAGGAAGGCCCCCTCAAAAGAGCACTTCACAAAAGAATCACGGACTCGGATCAAACTTCGCGAAGCAAGCTTTTGGGAAAAGCTTGACCAAAAAGTTCCCTTTCTTTGACTTTGGTCGGGTAAAATGCGTGCGGTGTTAAACTGCCGTTATTGGTAGGGTTTAACTCCAAAACGGGCTGATTGGGGGTTTCACTCTTGTTCTGGCGTCCTTCAGACGCCTTATGGATAGTGAAACCCAGTAAAAGTAGCGGTTGAGAGAGTAAACCCACTTGGAAAACAAGCACGTTAGAACCGCACGCACTCTTTCCGCCAACGCTTTGCGAAGCAAAGGGTTGTTATGGTGGGGCCGCCGAGATTTGAACTCGGGTCCCCGGCTCCCGAAGCCGGAAGGATAGGCCAAGCTACCCCACGGCCCCATGCCCGCTGATAAGGGCATTTGAAAGGCTTATAAAGTTTACGGATTTACCCAAGTGCACCGGAGGGAAGGGCAGTGAAGGTCTCGGTCATAATACCAACCTACAACGAGAGGGACAACCTCGAGGAGCTCTTTGAGAGGATAAGCAACGCCCTGAAGGGCTACGACTACGAAATCATCGTTGTGGACGACGATTCTCCCGATAGAACCTGGGAGTTCGCCCAAAAGCTCTCGGAAAGGTACCCCGTAAAGGTGGTCAGACGGACGGATGAGAAGGGCCTCTCCTCCGCCGTGATAAGGGGCTTCAGGGAGGCGGGGGGAGATGTCTTCGTGGTCATGGACGCCGACCTTCAGCACCCGCCGGAGAAGATACCCGAGCTGGTGAAAGCTATAGAGAACGGGGCCGACATAGCCATCGCCAGCAGGTACGTCCCCGGTGGAGCCGTTAAGAACTGGTACTGGTACAGGAAGCTCATCTCCAGGGGCGCGATAATGATAGGTCGCCTCGCCCTCCCGAGGATACGGGACGTGAAGGACCCCGTGAGCGGCTTCTTTGCCCTCAGGAGGGAGGTCGTCGATGGAATAGAGCTCAACCCGATAGGCTTCAAGATACTCATGGAGGTGCTCATCAAGGGGCGCTATGATAAGGTCGTCGAGGTGCCCTTCACCTTCGGCCTCAGGAAGGCCGGCGAGAGCAAGCTGAGCGGCAAGACTATGGTGAGCTACCTGAAGCACGTTTACCGGCTCATGCGCTGGGAGGGGGAGCTCGACAGGATAATCAAGTTCACGCTAGTCGGCCTCTCTGGAGTTCTCGTCAACGAGGGCTTCCTCTGGGCCTTCGTCAGCTTCCTGGGCTGGGACAAGATACTCGCCAACATCCCGGCTACCGAGTTGGCCATCCTCAACAACTTCACCTGGAACGACCTCTGGACCTTCAGGGACCTCAAGAGAAAGCCCCTCTGGAGGCGCATCCTGACCTTCCACATCGCGGCCCTAACCGGTGCCGTTGTCCAGTGGATTATTTACGCAGGGCTCGTTTACGTCGGCCTTCACTACCTCGTGGCGAACCTCGTCGGCATAGTGGTTTCCTTCGTGGTGCGCTTCCTCGTCAACAGGCACGTCACGTGGGGATAATCGTTTCCTCTCGTTTTCCCTTTCTCCGCTTAGCTTAAATATTCGCTGGCCTATAATGAACGGGGATGCCCATGAGGCGCTTTCTCAAAGAGGCCGGAGTTTTTGACCCGAACAGGGTTCTGCACTACATAGCGGAGATAAGCCAGTTCCACAGGATACAGGGCTCGAAGGAGCTTCCCGAGGCTGTCAGGTTCATAAGGGAGGAGCTCCGCATCTGGGGCCTGAACCCGGAGCTTTACGAAGAAACCTACGACGGGAGGACGAGCTATTTGACGCTGAAAACTCCCGTAGCGTGGGATTTGGTTCGGGGAGAAGTTGAGGTTCTGGGGGAGAGGCTCACCACTTCGTTGAGTCCCCTGGTGGTCATGGCCCACTCGCCGAGCGGAAAGGCCGAGGGTGTGGTGGTCCACGTAGCCCGGAAGGAAGACTGGGAGAACGTCGAGGGGAAGATAGTCCTCGTCGGGAGTGACTGGCGGGACGCTTACAGAAGGGCGAACGAGAAGGGTGCGGTGGGCTTCATAGCTTACAGGGAGGGAACAGGGAACGCGATACCCTACATCGGGCTGTTCCTTACGAGGGAAGACCTCGAGTGGGCGCGGATTCCGGCGGTGGCAGTTCCGGAGAGTCTTGCGAAGAGGATAATCGGAAAGCTGAACTCTGGGGAGGAGGTGAAGGCGAGGATTGAGGTCGAGACCCAGATAAACGAGCGCCAGGTTCTCCCGATTCTGTACGCCGAGGTGGGGAAGGCGCCTTTCATACTCTTCACGGCACACATCTGCCACCCCAAACCCGGGGCCAACGACAACGCCTCCGGAAGCGCGATGCTGATGGAGCTCGCGAGGGTTCTCAACCGGCTCCACGACGATTCCTTCCGCTTCGGCTTCGCCTTCCTCTGGATTCCGGAGTACTACGGGACGCAGGCCTTCGTTGAGAGGTACGCGGAGCTGGAAAGGTACTACGCCGTGATAAACCTTGACATGGTGGCCGGAAGCCCCGACAGGGCCGGCTCGACCGTGATGCTTGTGAGGACGCCGCTGTCGAGGTTCTCTGTGGTTTCTGGCCTTCTTGAGTACTTCCTTGAGCTGGCGAACGAGGGCGGAAAGAGCTTCTCCGGCAGCCCGCTCCCGAGGCTCAGGCTCAAGGGCTTCCCCTACGAGATGGGCAGCGACCACGATATCTTCAACTTCTTCGGGGTGCCCGCGACGATGCCCATAACGTGGCCGGACCGCTTCTACCACTCGAGCGAGGACACCGTCGACAAGGTGAGCAAGGAGAGCATAGAGGTCATTGGAAGGGCAGTCCTGGCCACAGCCCTCGCCCTTGCGAAAGCGGAGAAGGAAGAGCTCCAGCGCTTTGCCAGGGGCTACGCCATGAAGTACCTGGGCGAGCTCTCCAGGGACAGGGAGACGGAGGAAGCCGAGAGGCTGGTTATGATGGGCCTCGCGAGGGACTCGCGCTTCCTCGGCATTGAGAGCGGACATGAGTTCAGGGAAAAGCCCTGGCTTGTCTGGGAGGTCAAGGGGATAATATCGGAGCGCTTCGTCAGGGAACGCGATGAAAAGCTCGCCGACGAGTTCAAGGAACTGACGAGGGACAGAAAGGTTCTTGCGCAGCTTCACGAACTCCTCATGCTCGGTGAGATTCTACCGAGGGAGAGGGCGTTCGAGGCGCTGAGGGAGGAGTACGGCGAGGTTGAGGAGGAAAAGCTCGAGAAACTGGTCTCAGTACTTGAAAAGTTGGGGGGGTTAGATTCCTTTAGTTCTTGCTGGAGTTGGACTTATTGAGCTCCTGCTCCAGCTCGTTTATCCTCTTTATGAGGTTCTGTTTTATGTTCTCAAGAACCTCTCCAGGTGAGACGGCGCTGTAGGTGTAGCCCAGCCAGCCCTGTTCGATGAGCGTTCTCTTGAGGATGCCCTTGCGGTAGAGGCTCAGAACGTGCTCCCTCACCGAGCGCTCGCTTATGCCGAGCTCCCTCTGTATCTCGGTTATCCTCATCGGCTCCTTCTTCTCAAGGAGGAGCCGGTATATCCTCAGCTCGGTCTTTTTCACGCCCACTGAACGCAACAGTGCCTCAAGCCTCTCGTAGACGTCGCCCATCCCTCTCACCTGAATACCTATCCGTTTCCCACCTATGAAGGATTATCTTCATACCAGGTTATAAACTTTGCCCGTGGTCTATCAAATTGTGGGAAGTCAATTACCTCAGGGAGATTTCTCCCGCGTAGAGCCCCTCTGGCAGAAACAGTTCTATGGAACGCGCACCCCTTAAAAACGGCACCATTCTGATTCCCTCGCGGATGTCGAAGCCCTCTATGAATGGGTTTATCGTGGGGAGTATCAGAAACCTCCCTGCCCTGACGAAGACCTTGGTCTTCCTCGAGACCCCCCCGGTCCGGAAGGTGTAGGCCGGGTGGATGTGTCCCAGGTACGCTTCGCTGAACTCCACCTCCGGGAGGTTCGTGTGCCCGTGCAGGAACAGGGCCTCATCCAGAAGGAGGTGCTCCACAACCTCAACGCTTGGAAACTTCCCGGCGACCTCCTCTATCCTGCCGTCGTGGTTTCCCTTCGTTATCACGGTCGGGATTTCACGGAGATCGGAGAAAAAGCCCATGAGAAGGCGTTTGACTGTGAAGCTCATCCCTATCGGCTCCTTCACGTCCCCGAGGATGAGGAGCAGGTCGGGGTCTTTCCCGGCTATGAACTCCGCCAGCCTCTCCTCGAAGCGCGTCCTTATCCTCAGCCCCCGGGAGAGCTCAAAACCTATATGGGGGTCGGCTATCAGAAGGGTTCTTCCTCGGGGCGTCTCCATCTCCAGGGAGAGCCTCTCAAACTCATCAAAAAAGTCCATGCGACCACCGGAAGAAACGGTAGAAAAAGGAAGGGCGTCAGATCAGACCGCGCTCCTTCCTGCGCTGCCTCTTGAGCCTCCTGATCCTCTTCTTGATCCACTTCCACCTCATCCTTCCCTTCTTCTTCCACTTCCTCGGGCGCCTCTTCATGATCATCACCCCTGAGTTTTCTCTCCAGCCTTAGCTCCAGCGGTTCCTTTTTAAGCTTTTCCGTGGGGAGAGGTTTCTCCCTTTCCAACGGCGAAAAA
Organism: Thermococcus sp.; assembly: GCA_027062125.1. Taxonomy (GTDB): domain Archaea; phylum Methanobacteriota_B; class Thermococci; order Thermococcales; family Thermococcaceae; genus Thermococcus. Next base: position 5,550 of record JAMOTW010000045.1, on the reverse strand, counting down.
GCCCGTCCAAAGCTCGTGGGCGGTGAAAGAAGCGCCCCAGCTTCGGGTTCCACTTTTAAATTTTCCCGGCGGTTCTGTTGGGTTTAACCATCTTATCGCGATTTTGACGCGGTATCTCGGCCATTGCGTTCTTCTTCCTATCGCAGTGCCCAGAAATGATGCTTAAACCAGGTAGAAACGTTAAACAACCGTTTATATTCTGGGTTATTATCCCCCTACCCTCCGCTAACCTTATCTGCTCTCAAGTCAAATTTCTCCGGTGATACCATGAAGGTCGCCTACGTTCAGATGAGGCCGGTCTTCCTCGAGCCAGAGGTCAACTACTCGAAGGCGGAGGAGCTGATAAGGACCGCCGCGGACCAGGGGGCGGAGCTCATCGTCCTCCCGGAGCTTTTTGACACCGGCTACAACTTCAGAAGTAGGGAGGAGGTCGAGAGTGTCGCCGGGCAGATTCCCGACGGTCCGACGACGCAGTTTCTAATGGAGCTGTCGAGGGAGCTGGGAGTTTTCATAGTGGCCGGAACGGCAGAGAAGGATGAGAAGGGAAGGCTGTACAACTCCGCCGTTATAACCGGGCCAATAGGGAGCGGCTACATTGGCAAATACCGCAAGGTCCACCTCTTCTACAGGGAGAAGCTCTTCTTCGAGCCCGGGGACCTCGGCTTCCGCGTCTTCAACATCGGGATCGCAAAGGTTGGTGTGATGATATGCTTTGACTGGTTCTTCCCGGAGAGCGCGAGGACGCTCGCCCTCAAGGGTGCTGACATCATAGCCCATCCGAGCAACCTCGTCATGCCCTACGCCCCGAGGGCGATGCCGATTAGAGCTTTGGAGAACAGGGTTTACACGATAACCGCCAACAGGGTTGGCGAAGAGTTTGGCCTGAGGTTCATAGGCAAGAGCACGATAGCCTCGCCGAAGGCGGAAGTCCTGGCGATGGGCAGCGAGGACGGGGAGGAGGTCGGGGTCGTTGAGGTCGACCTCTCCCTCGCGAGGGACAAGAAGCTCAACGAGATGAACGACGTCTTCAAAGACAGGCGCCCGGAGCACTACTCCCTGTGAGAATCTCTCTTCAACCAACCCTTTTCTTTTTGGTATGGTATCCCACGGGGTTGCGGTTGGGATGTACAATTTCCATGCCCCGCGGATGGTTGCCAACCGGACCCCCTGGATGTTCTGATTTTTCCATTACTTTCCCGCTTCCATTGGATGTTTCACAAAAAGAAAGTTTTTGTGGCCCCATTCTTTATTTGCTCCGAGGATTCGAAAGAGTTTTAAGAACAAAGGCTTTAGGGTTTAACGATGGCAAGAATAAGAATCCATGTCCTTTTAGTCATAGCCCTACTATTGGCGGCTGTTGGGGTAGCCCTCAATACGGGCGGTTTTCTCACGGGGCACTCATACCAGGACAGCTACGTCGATGCTGACAGCGTCCACGCCGAGATGCTGCCGCCTGATTCCCACATAACGGGCTACATCCTTGCTGAGCATCCCTTCTCGGTTTATGTCGTGAACTCTGATTCGGGCTACTTCGAGGGCGTCAACGGGCACAACGTAATGATGAGCTGGGAAAACGTCACCAACGTTAGTCTGGACTTCAACACATCCAATGGCACACAGTATCTGGTGGTGAAGAACGGAAACGTCAGTCAGGAGATAGACGTGGTGGTTAACGCGGAGCGCTGAGCTCCCTGAGAATGCTTTCTGCGACTTCTTTTCTTGATCCCCTGAAGTGGAGCACGTCGCCTACCCACTTTAGCCCGTGTTGCCCCCGCCTTATGACTCCATATTCCTGAAAGAAGATGCTTCCGATAGCTAACTGCGTCGCTATGTCCCAGTAGTGGAAGTCGACGGTGCTTATCTTCCTAAAGCCCGGAAGGAGGTAGTAGCCCCTTTTGAACGTGCCCCTCTCGAAGTTGTATCCCTCGTGCATCGAGGCTATCGTATAGTCGCCCCTGCGCCCCTCCACGAGGAACTCCCGGTAGCCCGCCCTGTAGAGTATCCAGTAGACCCTGTCCATGTCCTCTATCATGAAGACGCCGTCGTCACTGAGGGCAAGCGCAACGTTCGCGAAGAGCCTCACCGCATCAAAGGGGTCGAAGTGCGGCATCGTGTGGCCCCAGAGGACCGCTACGTCGTGCTCCCCAACGAGCCCCGCCGCTTCCCTCGCGTCCCCCTGGACGGTTCTGAGTTTCGGGTTTATGCCGGCGATTTTGAGCCATTCGCGGGCGAGGTCGAGGTCATCGCTTCTGGCATCGAAAACCGTCAGGAGCCTTGCACCGGTCGCCTTCGCCAGAGCGACTCCGGCTATCCCGGTTCCTGCACAAAGGTCGAGAACCCGGCCGTCCCTTGGAATCCAATCGAGCGACTCGAAGAACTTCTCTATCCCCTCGAACCTCTCCCTGGCCCTCTCATCACCCGGGTTCATCCGCCAGTTTATGTGGCGGTAGAGCTCCCCGAGGGACATGGCATCACCACGGTGAGGAATGTGTGAAATTATTTAAACCCATCGAAAGACTTAAATATTTTGTCAACTTACATAGGTTGACGGGATCGATATGCTGGTGAGCGGATCCACGAGGAAAATGGGGGAGGCCACCATTATCATGGCGGGAGTTTGGGCGATTCTTTACGCGTTGAAAAGTGAGCTCTTAATGTCGCTGTTTATGCCCTTCCTATTTCTGTGGGTGGTTGTTTTTGCCGGAAGAAATGTAGAGATCGGAAAAGAGGGTATCACCTTGAGGTGGGGTTATATTTTGAAGCGACAGAGGACCCTCCGCCCGGGGGATATCCTCGACGTCATTGATGCTGCCAACGCGAAACACCTACTGCTGAGGAGATACATGCCCGAGGCCTTTTTGGCGGCGTTGGTCTTTATACTGCTCGGGTTGGTGAAGCTTTTTTCATATTCCCATCGCGCTGTTGGAATTACATGGATTATGCTTGGAGGAACATTGCTTATTGAAAACTCTTTCTCACAGAAAGACAAGGGGAAGGCAGTATTGTGTTTACTGACCTTAATTGTAGGGGGTCTCGTTCTGGATTATAGACTTCACGGGGATAATCACCTCCTATTGGGACAGCTTCTCTTCCTCATTCCCTTGGCCCTTATTCTCTGGTGGGTCGGCCCGATAGCTAACAATCTTCTGCTGATAATCACCCAGGATGAAGTCTATTCGGTAATATATGGCTCTAAGGATGAGGTTGGTGAACTTTTAAGGGCACTCGGAAGGTCTCCCAATTTGAAGGGTGGGGGAAATGAAAGCCGGGGCACCGCGGACTTACACACTGTTCATGCTGATTGAAATGGCGATCTTCACCGCCGGCGTCCTCTTGAAGGACTTCATATTAATGGTACTTTTCTTCGCGGTTCTTCTGGTAGGAGTCGGGCTCTTCTATGGTAGGGACGTTAGGGTTGAAAAGAGAAGGATAAAACTGGAATGGGGCTTGCTTTTCAAAAGGGAACGTGAGATAACTTCAGCCGAGATTTTGGATATAATAGATGCCCCCTCAAGCAGGTATTTGGTGCTGGCAGGGTACCTCCCGGAGGTTCTTCTGATTCCTGCCGGTATGGTCACGGCTGGAGCTTTGATTTTCATGCGGGCCGAGTATGGATGGGTTGGACTCTTGTGGATATATCTTGGACTCGTAGAGCTCGTCAACTATCTCTCCTCAATGGAAGGGCGGAAGCTGGGGGCCGGTGTTGTACTCCTTGTGGCCGTGATGCTGGCCCTTATCGGATATTTGAGAGGGGCCGATGCCATAGTCCCCATTGCACTCTTCGGCTTCTTGACGGGCGCGATCCTATGGGAAGGTGGCCCGGTAACTGGGAATACCATTCTTCTTGTTACGGAGAAGGGAATCTATTCGGTGAACTATACGTCCACTTCAGAGCTGAAAGATGTAATATCCGCCCTGGGTGGTGGGAATGAGGGTTAAAGACGCCTGGCCCGTCTCAACGCCAGCACCCCTGCTCTTCGTGAGGCTGCTGGGGGTTGTGCTCCTCGCTTCCGTCGGATGGGCTGTTGAGAACTATGGAATCCGAGGTTACTTTACAGTCCTCCTAATCAGCGCCCTGCTCTTTGGCCTTTCCTCCGGATGGAAGGTCGAACTATCCAGAAGAGAAATGACCCTAATTTACGGCTTTGGCCTCTTCAGGGTCAGAACTGGGGAGATCCTGGAGGTCTCCAACCTCGGGGACCTGAGGTTTGGGAGGCTTTTGAGGCACCTTTCAGGGGAACTTATCACCCCGATCTTTTTCTTCCTCCTTTCAGTAGTCCTGTTCGGTGTGAGAGGATTGTTGGTACTCCCGTTTGTCCTCTACTGGCTGATTCTTTACTCGCTCCTGCTGGCGTTCCCGGTGAAACTTTTGAAAGAACGCACTGGAAGGCTCATGGTTCTTGCCCTTCTCCTTCCATGGGCTCTTTCCATGCCATTCGTTGTCATTGGAGTGGAGTTTCAGTGGTTCGGGCTCTCGCTGGTAACGTCTCTCTTCGGTTTCTGGTTCCTGATTGGGTTTATCTCAAGGGACTATGTGCTCCTGCGAGGAGAATTTGGAGAGTTTTTGGTGGTCTGCAATAACGCCAGGAGGATTATAACCGCATTGGCGGGTGATGGGGATGGCCCTTAGACCATCGGGATTTAGAAGGGAGAACAGCATCGTTAGCATTCTCGTGGGACTTTCGGTTGTTGCGTACATCTTCACCGGGAACGAGGGCTACATGACCATTTCGGCAACCCTGTTCTGGGTCTCCCTGCTCCTCTTTGCCGGTCGGAAGGTTGAGGTCGGGAACGGCAAAATTGTTCTTAAATGGGGTTGGCCTGTAGTGATAACCCGGAAGGAGATACAGCTCCATGAAGTGAGGGACGTCATTGACATCTCTGAGGCGAGCGAGGTAAGGCTTATTCAGTACTTCAAAGAGATGATACTTTTTGCACTCCTTTGGGTCTCCGTGGGGGTCTTTGGGCTTTTAAAAGGTTCATATTCCAAGGGATCGTACTTATGGGTCGCGTGGATATTCTGGGGGCTTTATCCTCTGTTCTTGTTTGCTTCCAACCCAAAAAACAAGAAACGGCTCACATTTGCCGTTATCTCACTTGGTATTTTTCTTGGAGTCCTTCTTGCCTACCTTGGTCAGGGTGGAATGGGTTTGTACATGGCCGGAGTGGGAATAGTGGTTGGAGGAATGACCTACGATGGTGTCCTCACTCTCAAAGGAATTCTGCTGATCACTGACAAAGAACACTATCTGTTGACAACCTACGATGAAAAGGACGTGAAGAAGTTTTTGGAGAAGCTCGGGGCGATGGTGTTGTCTCTTGAGACACCCTTATTATCTCAAAAGGAAGGCCTGTCTTCGGAGTTTTGACCTTTAATGGGGGTATGGAAATGCTCAGACTCCCCGGGGGCATGGAACGGGTCTGGCTTATGAGGGCAAGGGGCATGCGCGAGGTTGAGATAGCCGAGGCCCTCGGAATCTCCCGCCAGGCGGTAAACAAGGCTCTGAAAGATGCCAGGGTTAAGCTCTTCGAGGCTTTCTTTGGCCTCGC
>JAMOTW010000044.1 GCA_027062125.1 Thermococcus sp. | reverse complement strand
CCTCGAACCTCTCCGTCAACGGCGAGGGGTTGAGCCGAACCCTCGCCCTGGCCGGGAGGAGGTCAGATCCGAGTCATCCAGCCTGCCTGCGTACTTGGCCTTCTCGAATATCCTCGTGAGGGTGTCGAGGTCTCCGAGGTCAGGGAATATTCCCCTCAGCTTCTCCTCGTGCTCCCAGTGCGTCCAGCTCTTCCTGTATGGGTAGCCATTCATAACAAGCCCTGCCACAACGTTCTTGTACATCTTGATGACCCTCTCGGCGGGGGTTCCCTCGATCGTGTCGTAGGTCATCTCCGGCTCGAATTCCACCTCGAACCGGTGCTTTTCCTTCTTCCTGCGCTTCGCGGTGACGACGAGAATTAAAAAGAGAACGATGGGAATCACGTAGGCCCAATCCGGGAACTGGCGCCAGACCACGACGAACTCACTGGGCGTAACGTTGTACCACGGGCCCAAAATGCTCCTGCCTACCTCCTTACCTTCGGTCAGCTCCTCGGGTTTTTTGTGCGTCAGGAGGTATATCGCGACTAAGAGCGCCAGAAGGGTTATCACCTGCGTTACTATCTTGTGTTTTCCTGTCTTTCTCCCGCCTATAACCGGCCCCTCCTCGATGAGCATCCTGATGACGTAGCCGGCCGCACCGAAGAGAAAGAGGCTCGACAGGAAAATGTACCACTCGAAATTGAATACGGTCGTCCCGCCGTGAACCGCGGACGATTGAAGAAGGGTGAAGGTCGCGACTATGGTGCCCATAATGAGAGCGACGTACGCCCTGTACCGCTCCATCTCCCCCACAGTCTTGCGGTGGAAGAAGAGCTATAAAAGGCTACCTTCCCTTTTTGACCTGCTCGATCATGTAGTAGACCGTCCTCAGCGGGATGCCCATGCGGGAGCTTATCTCCTTCGCCGGGACGCCTTTCCTGAGGAGCTCCCTCACCTGCCTGACGGTTTTCTCGTCGTACTTTCTCGGCCTTCCGCGGGGGTAGCCCTCCGGAACCAGCTCGATGCCCATCTGGGCGAGGGCTGATATGACCTTTTTAGAGACCTTCGGGTAGAGGCTCGGCGGACAGGATATCTTCCTCACGTTGGGAGCGCGCTCGAGGATTCTGACCAGTATCTCCTTCGTCGGGCGGAGGTTGACGTAGACCTCCGTAACGTCCTCGCTCAGCCTCTCGCTGAGCTTCCTTATGAGCTCCTCGTTGTTCCTCGCCTTTATCTCCACCCTCATGCCCTCACCCCTGAAGGAGGGCCAGGAACTGCTTCGCCCTGTCGCTCTTCGGCATGAACTTCTCGAACTTCTTGGTGTCCGCGAAGAGGGTCCTGTGCAGGCCGGAGATGACGAACTTCTTTATGGCCTCCACGAGCTCGTCCTCGCGGATTCCAAGGAGCTCGGCGACTTTCCCTTCGCTGTACTCGCTCATACCGTAGAGCAGAACGCCGCCGAGCAGGTGGTTCGGGATGTTGGCTATGTCCTTCCTCTTCCCGACTAAAGCCCTCTCCATCTCACACTTCCTCATGAGGAGCATACTCCCGTGGCCGGTTTTGAAGCCGGGCTCATCCTGGAAGGGCAGGTCGAAGAGCGAGTAATGGCAGTCTATGCAGAGCCTTATGTCCGGGTAGAGGCCGAGGCTCTCCCTGTCGTTCTCGGAGGTGAGGAAGTAGTAGCGGAACAGGTCGAGGCCGAGTTTCTTGGCCCCCTCCTCGGGGTCGAGGATTGAGTAAGCTAAAGCGAGGTTGTCCACGGTGTAGTGGTTGTTTATGAGGACGCCCTTCGTCTTCACGAAGCTCAGGACGCGCCAGCGGAAGCGCCTTCCGTAGCGCTTTCTGAGCTCGCCCTCTATGTCAGCGTCGGCCGGAAGGTCGAGCCTCGCCTTCTTGAGCCTGTTGCCCTCCCAGTACTCGACCTCTATGCGCAGGCCGCGGGTTCTTACGGTTCCTTTCTCGCGGAGCTTGCCCTTTATGAACTTGAAGGACTCCCTGACCGCTATGCTCTCCCTGGCGAGGAGCCTCAGGACGTCGCCGGAGTAGGCCAGATAGGGCAGAACCTCCACGCGACCGAGCTGGACAGGGTTCGGGACGGCTTTCACGTTCTCTGCGTTCTCCCTCGTGAGTTCCTTGATGGTTATCAGTTTCTTGCCGAGGAAAAAGGTGTAGTTTGCGGCGATTGAAGCGAGGGCCATCTTGTGGGCCGTTATCGCCGCCCTGAGCCTCTCGAGGGCAAGAACGCGGTTGCGCTTCTTCTTGTATATCCACTGGATGTGGGGGTCGCGGTTCTTCCTGTCCGAGAAGCC
>JAMOTW010000043.1 GCA_027062125.1 Thermococcus sp. | reverse complement strand
CACCAGTGGGTGTACGATGAGGTTCCGGTTGATGAGTGGCTCGACGGCACGGTTAGATTCATCGCGATGGCAGTCAGGGACATGGAGGCGATGATGGAAACCCTCCTCCGCTTCGGCTACTCAAACTACCCCCGAACTCTCGGCAGGGCTAAGGCCCTGCTGCGCCTCCTGCTCGACGCTTACCCTGTTGACATTGGCTCTTTACCACCCGCCTACGCCCCCTGGGAGGTGGAGGAAATCTCGCGGCTCGCCTCCATGCTCCTGCTGAAGGACAACGTTGACGGGGCCTTACAGGTGGTCTCGACCCTCAAGAATCCGAACCACTTCCTCACGGCGGTCCTTGAGATAGGCTCCGAAGTGCCATTCAATGTGGTGGAGGAATTTTACCGCCGTCTTCCAGCTGGTCATAGGGAGAGAGCTCTGACCCACCTCGTGTATAGAATCACCTGGGGAGGACTCTACGGCAGTGGAATCAAACTGGCCCAGGAACTCGGGAGCGATGAAGCGTATCAGTCCGCCGCCGTGGCACTCATCAACTCGGGACTGCACGAGGCCGCGCTAAAGATGGCCGAGAATATCGAAAACCGGTGGCGCAGGGGGGAGGTTCTCCTTAAAATCTATTTCGAGCGGCCGGATCTGGCCGAGGAAATGAAGGAGAAAGCGCCGGAGCACGTGAGGGTCTTCATCGAGGAGAGGGGGAAAGAATAGCCTTAACCCTCTCCACCACCTCCCGCGCCTCCCTCCCAAAGACCAGAACCATCGGCTCCTTGCCCCAGTCGCCGAGGTGGTAGATCAAATCGGGCCTTCTTCCCGCCCTCTTCACGGCGGTCTCGATACCCCATTCCATAGTCCCCCTCTCTGCCCTCTTGACCTCCTCGGGCTCCTCCCTGCGGTCGTAGAACGAAACGACGAGGCCGAGTTCCTTCGCCTTCTTAACGAGTTCCTCTGAATAGCGGAGGTTCAGAACCGCTTTAAGCTCGGGGTAGAACTCGCGCATCTTAAGCAAAGCCCTCCTGAGGTGGTCGCTGGCGTTCAATTCGACCGGCCCCACTGGTTTTACGGCTTTTCCATAGCGGACGATTCTGCCCTTCACCGCGAAGACCTCTCCAAGGGGAGTCGCCAGCGCGAAGTTCGTCCCCACCTCGGGAACGTGAGGGTTGAGTTTTTCGCCGAGCTTCACGAGTTCTTGAACTGCCCTTTCAAGCTCTTCCCTGGCCCTCCAGCGGTGGGCGTCTCTCTCCAGCTCCCAGAGGGGGTTTACGGCCTTAGCTTCCGCCTTCGAAAACCGGATGGAGTTTTCAACGAAGCGCTTCGCCATCCCGACGGCTTTCGGAAGCTCAACTCCTTTGGCCAAAAACGTTGCCAGGGCGGAGGAGAAGGCACAGCCGGTTCCGTGGGCGAAGCCATCAACCCTTTCCCCAGGAAACTCGTAGAACTTCCCGTTCCAGTAGAGGACGTCGGTGAGGTTCAGGTGCCCGCCCTTGACGACCACAGCATCAGCGCCAAGATCTTCAACGAGAACTCTCGCAGATTCCTTCATGTCTTCCACAGAGCGGATTTCGAGGCCGGTTAGCGCTTCAGCCTCCGGGACGTTTGGCGTGACTATCGAGCCGGGGACGAGGGTTTTGAGCGCCCCAACGTCGTCAATGAGCTTAGTGCCCGTGCTTGAGGCTATTATCGGGTCGAAGACCCTGACGAAGTCAGCGGTCTCTTCCACCACAACTTCAACGACCTCACCGCTCCCGAGCATCCCGATTTTAACGGCTTTGATTTCAAAGCTCTCCTTAACGGCCCGTATCTGCTCCCTCACGACTTCCGGAGGGAGGGTGTGATAGCCCCTCACCTCGGAGGGGTTCTGGTAGGTAACAGCTGTCAGAACCGGGAGCGGGTGATCGCCTAAAGCCGAGACCGTCTCGATGTCGGCCTTTAAACCCGCTCCCCCGCCCGTGTCGAGGCCCGCTATAATCAGGATGGCCATCCCATCACCCCAGCTTCTCAAGGATTTCGAGGGCCGCCTTCCTTCCGCTCAGGAACATTCCGCCGAATATCGGTCCCATCCTCGGCGCTCCAGCTATGGCATTGGCGGCCATTCCCGTAACGTAGAGGCCGGGGAAGACCTCCTTCGTGTGCTTTACGGTGAGCTCTTCTCCCCTCTCGGCCCACATCGGGCCCTCGCCCGGAATCTGAAGGAGGCCGCGCCTCACAAGGTGTTGGCTCACCTGCGCCCCGTGACCAGTGGAATCAACCACGAACCTGGCCTCAACTGTGAGCGGGTCAACGTGAAGGCCCGTCATCATGACC
>JAMOTW010000042.1 GCA_027062125.1 Thermococcus sp. | reverse complement strand
AGTTCATGGGCGTTGTGAAGCCCGAGGAGGTCAACACGGAAGAGATAGGAATGATGATGGGGGGAATACGCTATGAAGAAATCCGGAAGTGAACTGCTCGAGACAATAAACTTCAAACCCTTCGTCGAGAGCCTCATAGCCATACTCGTCGGCTTCATAATCGGTGCGATAGTGCTCATCGCCTTCGGATACAACCCCTTCGATGCCTACTACTGGCTTTTCGTCGGTGCGCTGGGTTCAACGAGGGGCATAGCCTCGACCCTCAAGTACGCCACGCCGATAATGCTCACTGCCCTGACATTCGCGATAGGCACGAGGACGGGCATCTTCAACATCGGTGCTGAGAGTTCGTTCTACTTCGGTGCCATAGCGGCGGTCATCTTCACCAACCTCTGGGCCAACATGTGGTTTGGCCTCCTCATGGGCATGCTCCTCGGAGCCCTCTGGGCGCTCCCTGCGGCGGCCCTCAAGGTCTACCGCGGCGTCCATGAGGTCATATCCACCATCATGCTCAACTGGATCGGGTGGTTCTTCGTCCTCTGGCTCATAGTCGGCCCCTACGCCAACCCCAACGACCCAAACAAGACCATAAGGATACCCGAAGCGGCGAGGCTCCCAGAGATAGGCTACGGCCTCTCCATAGCGATAATCATCGCGGTCATAGCGGCACTCCTCACCTACTTCCTGCTCTGGCACACCACGATGGGATTTGGCATGCGCGCCAGCGGAATAAACCAGAAAGCGGCGCGCTACGCTGGGATGAACCCCCGGATGGCCGTCATGTGGTCCTTCCTCATCGGCGGCCTGCTCAGCGGCCTCGGTGGTGCCATGAAGATAATGGGCGAGGGGCCGGGGTACGCGATAAGCCAGGGCGGAGCCAACATCTACGGCTTCGGTTTTGATGGAATCGGTGTCGCCCTCGTCGGCAGGAACCACCCGCTTGGAATAATTCTCTCGGCGCTGTTCTTTGGAATGCTCCGCGCCGGAACGGCCCTGATGCAGGCTGAAGCACAGGTTCCGCTGGAGATCATCAAGGTTATCCAGGGAATCATCGTCATAACCGTCGCGATTCCGAGCCTCTACGACCTGGTTAAGAAAGCCATCCACAGGGGGGCTGCCCAATGAACGCGGGTGACGTGATTACAATCCTCATCACGTCCTTCATGGCCATGGTTCCCATCGTCCTGACCAGTGTTGGCGCCGCCTGGAGCGAGCGCGCCGGTGTCGTCAGCATCGGCTACGAGGGTGTCCTCCTCATGAGCGCCTTCTTCGGGGCGATATTCGCCGAGCTGGCCGGAAGCGCGGTGGTGGGCCTCGTCGGGGGAATTATCGTAGGAGTTCTCCTCGGCATGCTCCACGGTGCACTGACGGTCTACCTGAAGGGAGACCACGTTATTCCGGGTATAGGCATCAACCTCCTGGCTATGGGTGTCGTCCCCTTCGGTATACTCGCCTACTGGGGCACAGCGGGCCAGCACCAGCTCCCCCATGACGCTCAGATGTGGCACCTGAAGACCCCGTACGGCGAGCTCAGCCCGATGGTGGTAGTGACCATAATAATCGCCGTCGTCACCTGGTGGGTGCTCTTCAAGACGCCCCTTGGACTGCGCGTCCGCTCCGTCGGTGAGAACCCGGAGGCGGCCGATGCGCTCGGTATAAATGTCGAGAAGTACAGGTTCTGGTCAGCGGTTTACGGGCACGCCCTGGCCGGCCTCGGCGGGGCCTACATGAGCGTCGACTGGCTCGGGCTGGTTCACAAAACGATGTCTGGCGGAAGGGGTTTCATAGCCCTCGCCAACATGGTCTTCAGCGGCTGGAACCCGCTCGTCTCGCTCATCGGCGGCTGGCTCTTCGGTTTCTTCGAGGCACTGGCCAGCTGGCTGGCACCGAAGCACATTATTCCGGGTCAGTTCATCCTGATGCTGCCCTACATAATGACCCTCATCATCGTGGCAGGAATCATCGGCAAGGCCCGGCCGCCGAAGTGGAGCGGAAAGCCGTACAAGAGGGAGTGAGTCCTCCCCTCCCCGATTTTTCTGTTTTGACATCAAAGGGAAAAATTCGGAGAAACGCTCACTTCTTGAGTATCACGCCCAGCGCCGTTCCCAGGACTGTCCCCACGACCAGGGAAACGAGGACGTACTGTGTGACGTTGTCTCTCCCTTCGGGTTTCTCGATCGGGACGTTTCCGGAAAGGGCTTTGAGGACGGCGGCACTGTTTTCGATGAGAACCTCCGTGTACAGTCTGTCGCTCCAGAAGACGGTTATTCCCGCCAGGGGTTTACCGCTCTTTGAGGCGAGCTCTTTGGCCGCATCTTTCATCTGCTTCGGGCTGTCGATACCGTAGACTATCAGGTCAGCTTCTTCAGCGGTGGGAACCAGGTCATCGACCCCGATAGCTGGAACCTCCTCCTCGGGCTTTATTGCGGCGACAGCCTTTATCCCAAGCCACTCCACCGCGTACTGGTTCGGGGGCATCTGAATCACCGCGGTCGCGTTCTCCCCGGCCAGGGCCCGGTAGGAGCTCATGATGGCGTTCACCCTCTCCTCGAAGCTCCTGTACTCCACCTCGTAGGTTTCCGCGTTGGCCGGCTCCATCCTCTGAAGGGCCTTTCCGGTTGCCCTCGCAATTGCCAGCGCGTTGTTCGGGTCAAGCCACACGCCGTGGGGATTGTCCTTGTCGTTGTACCAGTGCTCCTTGAGGTAGCGGAAGCCCTCGCGCTTGTAGTCGTCGAGGAAGAGAACCGCCCCGGTTATCGTGCCCTCTCCCTTCAGCTCCGCTATCCTCTTCTCGATAGGCAGGTGGCCGCCGGTGGTAACTATCACGTCCGCCCTGCTGAGGAGCTCTATCTGGCCCGCTGTGAGCTGGTACTCGTGGGGATCCGCGCCGGGGGGAATTATGTAAACCACATCCACGGAGTCCCCGAAGGCGTCCTGAACTATTGAGGCAATCGGGGCTATGGTGGCCACTACCAGGGGTTTCTCTGGGGAAGCTCCGACGAAGGGGACAATCCCCGCCGCGGTTAGCAGGATGAGTGTGATAATCAATCCTCCCGCCCTCATTTTCGGTCACCCGAACTCTTTTTCTGAAATCGCTTTAAAAAACCCTCGGAAACTTTAAATAGCCGTTGCCCAAAATACCACCGGGTGTCGTGATGAAGCGACTGTGGGCTTTAATAATCCTTGCGCTCTTCATCGGAGCGGCCGCACCGCAGGTGACCGGCTACGATGTGACCGAACGGGTGAGCGTCGAGATAAGTCCCAACTCCGAGCTGCTGAGCGTGGTTTACTACCTCGCCTTCGGACGGGGCGACCCCTTCGTCATAGACAGGAACGGCTACCTCGATGAAGTTGATTCGTACTTCGCCCCCTACAGGGACCACCGCGCTGTTCAGATGCTGCGGGAGCACCTTGAAAAGGCCTCTTCCATATCCGAGAAGGACATGAGGCTGTTCTACATCGAGTACTACCTCCTCCTCTGCACGGAGCCTCCGGAACTGCGCCCCTGGGGGAACATCGACGACCCCTGGACGCTCGACTTCATAGAGGCCCTCAGGGACTTCGCGAGGGAGAGCGACTTCATGACCTTCTACAGAACCCACCAGGGTTACTACCGGGAGGACCTGGAAATATACGTGAGCGCCCTCTCGCTCCTCCCGCCGGACGGGTTCATGGGCCGCTACACCGACGTTTCCAGCGTCCGCTTCGAGTTCCAGCACCCTTTCCTGGTGGCGATACACGGCCACAGCTTCAGCCCCGTCAGGGACGGCGTCCAGGTGTACGGTGCCGGTGGAATGGTGCCGCTCGTGAGGCGCGACCCCCAGAGGACGGCCTGGAGCTACAAGACGGCGAGGGACACGATGTTTGGCCTGCCCCTCAACCGGGACTACGTGAACAACACCGGCCTCGACGAGCTTATCTACCTGGGCTTCGTCTACCACGAGCTGGGCCACGACATCACCCTGCCCGGCCTCTACGCCAGCTACGGCGACACCTACTCGCTGGCCTACCTGGAGGACACCATAGAGGAGGACATGCCCTACCTCGCGCGCTACGACATTCACTTCTGGGACAGGACGGGAATGATATACGAGGGCTTCGCCGACGGCTGGATGGACTTCGCGCTCTCCAGCGTGGATCCCGACTACGCGGCCCTGGCGGTGTGGCTCCAGAGGGCCTGGGGCGAGTTCTGGATCGATGATATTGTGGAACTCTACGGGAAATACGCGAATAAGTCCGTTCAATATGGCACCGACATTCAGAAGTATGTCCCAGATATGGTCAAAGAACTCGGGGAGAGAATCCCGGGGGAGAACGCCTCGCTTCTCTATCAGCAACGCGTTCCCGTGACGCCCCTGAGGGCTTTTGATAGGGGCGCGGTTACTGGAAAAGTCGTTGTGATTTACGGAACGCAAAATCCCGACCCCACGGGGTCGGAGTACGATAGAGAAACCGCCGAACTTATAGCGGACAACCTTAGAACCTTCTACTCCCAGTGGGACGGAAGCGTGGAGATAGTCGTTAAAGCCGATGTGAACGTGACGGGGGATGAGCTTGGGGAGAACCTTGTTCTTGTTGGAGGCCCCGCGGCGAATTCGGTTGTCGCGGGGATGCAGGAGCACTTCCCGCTGCGCTTTGTGAAGGAAGGGAACTACTGGGTGATCGAGCACGGCACCAACTGGGACGTTGACTCGTTCATAATAACGGAGAACGAGGGCGACCCAGTGGTGAAAGGGCGGCTCGATCTGTCAGATGACCCCACCGCAGCGCTCCTGATCGCGGTGAGGAACCCCAACAACCCCGAGAATTACATCGTTTGGATAGCCGGAGCGGACCGCTACGGCACCAGGCTCTTCAGAAACCCGACTTACTACCTCTCAAGCTACGAAATATTTACTGGGAAAGAGATAGAGATAGGATTCTACGTTCAGCCGCTTTCCCCTTCCTGAGGGGAGCTTTCTTCCTTTCCGTTTCCGTTGCTCTTGATGTGGGGCTTGCCGATGGCTATTGTGAACCCCTTGAAGCTGTCGTCCTTTCTGTTGAACTCTATCGCCAGCGGGAGGCCGTTGTCCTCGTTGAAGACTATCCTGACGATTCTGGCACGCGAGTGGTCACTGAGGTAGTCCCTTTTGAGGCCTTCGTAGTTGTCAAGGACATCGTTGATGCTCTCGCTGTGCATCTCGTATATCTCGTTCGCGTAGACGCTGTGGTTTTTGATCTCTTTGACCTTCTTCTCCCTGTCCAAGGTACCACTTCCTCAGGCTTTGCGCCAGGCTCCCTCGCGGAACTTAAAAACTTTCCTGCGCTCGGCCATGCGGAGGGCTTCCTCGAGCTTGCCCTTCGGAACCTCGAGGTTGTGGAGCTCCTTGAACAGCTCGATGATTTCATCGGTGGTCAAAGCGTCCCTCTCCTCGAAGAGGTTGTTCACGAGGTTTATCATGTCCTCGACGAAGTTCCACGGGAAGACTATCCAGGCCCAGTCTATTTCTTCGCCGTAGTAGTCCGGCTTGAAGCGGGAGCCCCTTATCGTTAGAAGCGTGGCGACCCTTATCTCCGACGGTTTCTGGCTTTCAACGTAGTTCTTGGCCAGGGTCAGGCTCTCTCCGGTGTCGCTGATGTCGTCGACTATGAGAACCTTCTTGCCCTCGAGGCTGTAGTTGCTCCCGTACTTGAGCCTGGCCTTTCCGTCCGGGGTCGCTGTAACGCCCCAGTGCTCGACCTTGAGGCTGACGAGGTCCTTAACGCCGAGGTAGTCGCAGTACAGGCGCGCGGCAACCCAGCCGCCCCTTGCAAGCCCAACAACAACGTCGGGCATCCATCCGTCCTCGAGTACCTTCCAAGCTCCTTCCTTGGCCCATCTCTCAATATCGTCCCAAGAAGCCAGATAAGCCGGAAACTTCTTCATTGGATTTCCCTTAATTGAGCGGACGGGAGGTTATATTTAAGCGTTTTGCTTCCGGTTTTGATTGAAAGGTGACAAAAGAAGGTGGGGGAATTAGACCCTAACCCTCTTCCATATCGTCCCCTGCGGCGTGTCTTCGAGCTGAATGCCCATCTCCCTGAGCTGGGCCCTTATCTTGTCCGCCAAAGCGAAGTTCCTCTCCTTCCTGAGCTGGGCGCGCACCTCTATGAGGAGCCTTATCAGTTCCTCCTCCTCGCCGCCCTTTTCCTCGCGGAAGTAGTCCTCGAATATGCCGAAGACCTCGCTCACGATCCTGAAGAACTCCCAGGCCTTCCTCAGTATGCTCTCCTTCGGCGTCTCCACCTGGGTCAGGTAGCGGTTGATAGCGTTCGATGCCTCGAAGACTGCCTTCAGAGCCTCGGCCGTGTTGAAGTCGTCGTCCATGGCCTCGTAGAACTTCTCCCTCGCGTTCCTTATCGCTTCGTAGGCCTCGAACTCCTCCTGGCCCCACTTGAAGGAAATCTCCGCCCTCTCCATGGCCACACGGATGTTCTCGAGGGTGTTATACAGGCGCTCGAGGTTGTTCTTCGCGTGCTCCATGCCCTCTTCCGTGTAGTCGAGCGGCGAGCGGTAGTGTCTCTGGAGCACGAAGAGCCTTATCACCTCGGGGTCGTAGCGCTTTAGGGCCTCCCGTATGGTGATGAAGTTGCCCAGGCTCTTGCTCATCTTCTCACCGTTGACCATGAGGAAGCCGGTGTGCATCCAGTAGCGGACCCACTCGTGGCCGGTGCACGCTTCTGTCTGTGCTATCTCGTTCTCGTGGTGCGGGAAGATGAGGTCGTTTCCGCCGCCGTGGATGTCGAAGCTCTCTCCGAGGTACTTGGTGCTCATCGTGGAGCACTCGATGTGCCAGCCGGGCCTTCCCTCGCCCCAGGGGCTTTTCCACTTCGGTTCTCCAGGCTTCGCCTTCTTCCAGAGGGCGAAGTCTTCGGGGTTCTTCTTGCCCTCACCGGGCTCGACGCGCGCGCCTTTAACGAGGTCCTCCACCTTTATCTTGCTCAGCTTGCCGTAGTCCTTGAACTTGCGAACCTCGAAGTAAACGCCGTCGCTTCCCTCGTAGGCGTAGCCCTTCTCCTGGAGCTTTCTCACGAAGTCTATGATGTCCTCTATGTGTTCGGTAACGCGCGGATAGATATCGGCTGGCTTGACCTTGAGGGCCGCCATGTCCTCCAGGAAATAGCGGAGGAACTTTTCCGCGAGCTCTTTCGGGTCCTCGCCGGTCTCGTTCGCCCTGCGGATGATTTTATCGTCTATGTCGGTGAAGTTCATGACCATCAGGACGGTGTAGCCGCGGTGCTCGAAGTAGCGCCTCACCACGTCGAAGGCTATGTACGTCCTCGCGTGGCCGATGTGGGTGTAATCGTAAACGGTTGGTCCGCAGACGTACATCCTGACCTCGCCCTCTCTGAGCGGCTTGAACTCCTCTTTCTGCCTTGTCAGGGTGTTGTATATCCTTATGGCCATCTTCTCACCACCGGGGGAACTTCGGAGGGTTCTCTTATTAGGTTATCGCCGTCGTTCTGGTCAGGTTTGTGTACGGGGGTTTTCAAATTGGATGCCCGTCGGGCCGCTGTGGCACCGGCAAAAGCTTAAAAAGCAACCCCCTCAATCCGGGGTAGAGCAGGAAAAGGAGGTCACGATGATGAAGGTTCAGAAGGGAGACGTCATAAGGCTTCACTACACCGGAAAGGTCAAGGAGACCGGTGAGATATTCGACACGACCTTTGAGGAAGTTGCCAAGGAGGCGGGCATCTACAACGAGAAGGGCATCTACGGCCCGGTTCCGATAGCCGTTGGAGCCGGCCACGTCCTCAGCGGCCTCGACGAGCAGCTCGAGGGGCTCGAGGTCGGGAAGAAGTATGAGATAATCGTCCCGCCCGAGAAGGGCTTCGGCAAGCGCGACCCCAAGCTCATAAAGACCTTCACCCTCGGCCAGTTCAGGAGGCAGGGCATCTACCCGTTCCCGGGCATGCCCATTGAGATAGAGACCGAGAGCGGCAGGAAGCTCAAGGGAAGGGTTCTCACCGTCAGCGGTGGCCGCGTTAGGGTCGACTTCAACCACCCCTATGCCGGCAAGCATCTGGTTTACGAGGTCGAGGTTCTCGAGAAGATAGAGGACCCAATCGAGAAGGTCAAGGCCCTCATAGAGCTCCGCATGCCGAACGTCGACAAGGAGAAGGTCATCATCGAGGTCGGCGAGAAGGACGTCAGCGTTGACTTCGGCCAGCTCCTTGACGAAATCGACAAGAACACCCTCGTCCTCGGCGAGATACTCCTCGAGAGCGACCTCAAGTTCATCGGCTACGAGGAGATAACCTTCAAGCCGAGCGTCGACGAGCTCCTCAAGCCGCCCGAGGAGGAGAAGGAGGTCATAGAGCTCGAGGAAGAGGTCAGCGAGCCCCTCGTCGAGAAGGCGGAGGAAGAGGCAACCGAGGAGAAGGTCGAGGAGAAAGTCGAGGAAGAGACCAAGGAAGAGGAGAAGGCTGAGGAAGCCGAGGCCAAGGAAGGGGAGAAAGAGGCAACCGAGGAGAAGGCCAAGAAGAAGACCAAGAAGGCCACCAGCAAGAAGACCACCAAGAGCACCAAGGGCAGGAAGACGAGGAGGACCACAACCAAGAAGACCACCAGCAAGAAGACCAAGGCGTCTGAGAAGAAGGAAGAGCCCAAGGAGGAGTGAAAAGCTTTTATTCCTCCTCCCCAACTTTTCCACATGGAGCTCAGGAGAAACCCCTACGTCCTCTACATTATCCTGCTCCCGCTGATTCTCGTCGTCAGGTACAGCGACGGCGGGATATTCCGCTGGGCGTTCTACAACCTGCTGTTCTACTTCGCGGTCCCGCTGCTTATCGGGGTGGCCGTGGGCTTCAGGGGGAGCGAACTTGGGGTTCAGCTTGGAAGGGGCTCCGGCTACAGATGGGCGCTCGTTCTCTTCATCGCCACGATACCGCTGAGCCTCTACGGTGCGACGATACCCGAGATGAAGAACTACTACCCGATATTCGAGTACTCCGGCTGGGGTGACTTCTTCGTCAAGGAGCTCGCGGTCGGGGTCATCATGTTCGCCCACGAGGCCTTCTTCAGGGGGATGCTCCTCTTCCCTCTTGCGAAAAAGAACGAGTGGCTGGCCATCCTTGCGCAGGACGTTCCGTACGCCCTGGCCCACATTGGTAAGCCCGGCATCGAGGTTCCCTACTCGTTCGTGGCCGGGATAATCTTCGCCAAGATGGATTTGAAGAGCGAAAGCTTCCTGCCCAGCTTCCTCCTCCACTGGTTCGGCTCCCTTCTCTTCGACGTCCTGTGTGTCCTCTTATAGGTTGGAAGGCGAAACTACTATTAGGGATGGGTCCCAAGAAACCTTATGTTCGGCTTCGAGGTTTACCTCCGCGGCCGCTACTGGGAGGTCGACCTCCTGCGCGGCGTTGGC
Source organism: Thermococcus sp. (assembly GCA_027062125.1). GTDB lineage: Archaea > Methanobacteriota_B > Thermococci > Thermococcales > Thermococcaceae > Thermococcus. Next base: position 1,172 of record JAMOTW010000042.1, on the reverse strand, counting down.
ATAACCATGATGGTCGTCTCGAACTTCGTGACCGACCTGTGGCTCTTCCTCGGCTACAACGAACACCACCTCTCCGGCGCCTCTTCGCCATAGCCACTGCGTCGATATTCATATTCACCTCGGGCCTCTCCATGTGGATAAGCTATTCCAGAACGGTGAGGAAAAACCCACGCCCCTATTTGAAGTACTTCAAACGCTTCCTCAAGCTCTTCGGCCTTGGATTGCTGATAACCCTCGTCACTTCCCGCCTCCCCGGCGAGATGACGATCCACTTCGGAATACTCCACTTTCTCGGCGTGGCCACCTTGCTGGCGGTTCCTTTCTATCGCTTTGGTAGGAAGAACGTCTTTTGGGTCTTCTTTTTCCTCTTTGGCCATCTCCTGGTGAACGGCCTCCACGACGGCCTCTGGCTCCTTCCCCTGGGCATCACGCCCGAGAACTACTTCGCCCCTGATTACTTCCCGATTTTTCCATGGTTTGGAGTGTACCTCATGGGAATGGTCGCGGGGAGCGTTTTCTATCCCGGAGGAACAAGAAAAATGCATCTTTCCCTGCCGCAGAGCCCCGTGGTCCACTTCGTCGCCTTCGCGGGCAGGCACACCCTGGCGATATACCTCCTCCACCAGCCGGTGCTCGTGGGGCCACTGAGGCTCGTCCACGGCCCACTGCCAGGGATTCCCCTGTAACCGCAACCTTTAAAAAGTTCGTTCCAACTCCAAATCGTATGGATGTGGAAATTAGAGCGTCTCTAATCGATGACAATCTTGAAGAGTGCATAAAGAAGGCCGCACTGGAGGCGCTCGTGGACGAGGCGACGAGGGACGAGAGCGACTTCGTGGGAAAGCTCTTCTCACCGGGATTGAATTACAGGCTCAGGGAATGTGCCAGGCCAAAGGCAGAGGTCGAGTTCTCCCTCGGTAGGTGGGTCGTGGTGAAGGGCCGGGCCGATTACCTCGGCTTCGTTGAGGGCCTGCTCTGCCTCCTCGCGTGGATTGACGGGAGGTTCAGAGACGCGCAGGAGATAGCCAGCATCACAGGCGTAAAGCTCTCCGGCAGAGTCAGAGGAGGAAGGCTCGTTCACGAGTTCGGTACTGGAGACGGGACGGCCTTTGAGGTCAAGGACGGTGTTCTCGTTGCGGTTGGAGACGGCGACAGAAGGGAGGTCCCGGCCA